>CAKUEZ010000128.1 GCA_934646965.1 uncultured Collinsella sp.
CGGACCTTCCGGCAACGCCCGTCTGCCCCCGAGACGGCGTGTTCTACGTTCCCGAGAGCAATGCGTGCGTGGAGCACCTGTCGCGCGTCGACGGTGTGCCCTATAAAGTGGTCGATTTTGACGAGTTCTTGCGCGAGCCGCAACCAAAGGTGATGTTTACCATGGCGCCCGAGGTAATGCCGCGGGTGATTGAGCGAGCGTCGACGTTTGCCGATAACACTGTTAAGGCGGCGGCTCTGCAAACCACGCAGCGGCTCTACGAGTTCATGGATCCGCGCGTGTCCAAGACGCGCGGCCTTGTGCGCGTGGCGGAGCTCAACGACATGGAGCTCCAGAACATCTGCGTGTTTGGCGATGCGGACAACGACACCTGCATGGTGGCTGACGCCGGCGTGGGCGTGGCCATGGCAAACGGCAGCGACGCCACCCGTGCCGCCGCCGATTTTGTAACCGCCAGCAACGACAAAGATGGCATCGCGATCTTTATCGAGGAACATCTGCTGTAGCGCTGGGGCAAACCACCACGAAGGGGACAGTGCGCCTTTGTGGTGGCCTCAGGCGATTTGGGCGAATTGATACCTAAGATCTGTGGGAAAATTCAAATATTGTTGTCTGAACATCATGCTTCTAACCAACGATGGGTTTAAGATATTCACATCAATTTGGTAGGATATTCATCCCGGTTAATGACCTACCGCTCACGGACGATTTTCGACCGTTCACAGGATGTTTGCTCTTGAGCAAAATGTTGTGCAAATAAATCTAATGCCATTAAAAAGTAATAGGCAACTAAATTACCAGCAGAAACAAAAATTAGATAGCGAATAAACGAAGGCAAATCCGAGCAAATGTCAAGAGAATTGAGAACTTGCTACAAAAATGTCGGTTTTGTTGCTCAGATGTTTAAACAATAGTTACAATAGTATTACTACGCGAGCGCAATTACAGATTGCGCAGATACGTTTGATAGGGAAAGAGCAAGATCGCGGTCTCTTGGGGAGGAGACATCGATGAAAGCGAATTCAGACAAATCTAAGCAGAGTAAAAAAGCGACGCGCCGTGTACTGGCAGGCGTTTTGTGCGGAGCCTCCGTGTTGAGCCTGGTACTGTCGCTCGTCATGCCTCCGATCTCGCAGGCAATTGCCAACGATGGTCAGACGGTTCCTACCGAAGGAACTGTGACGAGGGGTGGTTCCTCAACTGAGTCTACTGATGTAGAAGACACCAGCAACGGGGATACCAAAAACCAGATTAGCGACGACGGTGAGGATGACGCGAGCGAGGATACCGTCGCCGCAGACTCGACTGCTGATGGTGCGGAAGCCAAGGGTGCGGATGACGGTGCTAACGGCGAGGGCGCAATCTCACTTGCTGCAGAGAATGAACCGACTCATGAAATTAGCAGCGGGACGGATCTGAACTCAAAGCTCCTTAACACGAATCTACGCGATGGAAACGGTGCTGCTACTTTTAAGCTAACTGCCGATATTGAGTACGACGATGAGATTCGGCTTGAAGGGGCAAACACCAAGATCACCTTGGACTTAAATGGCTTCAAGATTAAGCACACGAGTTCAAATCAGCCTTTGTTCAGTATCACCGGTGGCGCGACACTGACCGTCAAGGACGGCAAGCAAGTCGCTCCGACAGTGACCCCGGTTAATCAAGAAAAAATGAACGGCAATCTCGCTTCAATGGAATGCGGCAATTCCTACATTCCGAACAAACTTACCTACTACGTAACCGAATCGGTCGCAAAAGGAACCGGTACAACCGAGACCCTTAAAGAGTATAAGGTTGATATCAAGGGTGCTATCGTGGCATGCGGTGACAATGCCGACCTGAAGCTCGTTAATCTCTACAAAACTGGTACGTTTAACCTCGAGAGTGGCACGATCACGCAACAACAGAATAGCGGAGATCAAAAAAACAGTGTTAACAGTTTGGTTTATGCCGAGGAAGGTTCTATCGTCAATATGAGAGGCGGCTACGTTTGCGGTGCAACCTCTATGTACCATGGCGCAGGCATCGAACTTGGCACCATGAACAACAGCGGCGCGACTCTTAACCTCACCGGTGGCGTGATCGCGGGCAACTACGCTCCCATTGGCGGCGGTGTGAACGCTTACGGCTCTAAAATTAACATGACTGGCGGCACAATTTCCGGTAACGGTACGTTCGATGATCGGTCGGGTTATGGCGCGGGAATTTGTGCTGAGAACTCTAATGTGACCATTGCGGATGGTTACATCACCAATAACAAATATCAGTTCTACCAGGAAACTGATTCGACGGGGCGGAAGCATCTCGGTAACGGTTGCCACGGTGGTGGCGGCATTGCTGCTTTCAATGGCGGCAGTCTCACAATTGCAGGCGGTTACATCACGGGCAACTACTCTGCCGAGGCTGGCGGCGGCGTTTATGCTGGCGCTTGGAATAGTGCTCTTTCCAGGTTTACGCTTTCTGGTGGAATCATCGCCAGCAATGTGGCGCAAAACTCAGAGGGTGGCGGCATCCGTATCGCTGCGCCTACCGTTGGTGTGTTTGAAGTGCCGGAAGGTTCACACGCTTATATCACTAACAATACGACCAATACCACCTACGACTGGGGCGGCGGTGGCGTATTCGTCCAGGGCTACGGCGACAACGTTCAGGCGGCAAGACTCGAGATACATAACGCTCTGATTACCAAGAATGATGCCCAGGGCTTTGGCGGCGGCTTTGCCGCCTGCCCGACCGGCGAGACGGCGATTACCGACACCGATGGTATTGCGATTTATGGCAACACTGACAACAACGGCGAGCATCGATCGGGTGGCGGCCACGACAAGAATGACGACGCGGATAAAAGAAATGACGATGACGGCAAAGGCGAAATAACTGAAGGGTTTAAAAATGCCGGTCACCGGGATCTTTTTCTTATTCGCGATCAGAAGACTAGCAATAATTATATCGCAGCCGTAACGGGTCAGATGCTTGGTGACGGCGCTGCCAACTGGAAGGGCACGATCGACGGTCAGCCTACGACCATCGGCAAGTACGATGGCGCCCAGGCTAAGTACATGATTGGCCTCGATGCAAATCCTTCCGAATATGATCAAGGGCAGGCTGTTAGTAATGCCAGGCTCTTCATCACGGGCAACACATCCAACGTCCACGGTGGCGGCATCATGACCAACGGAAACGTTGTCGCCGGCTCCACTCAAGAAGTCCAGGTTCACCACGAGATAAAGCTCAGCGGCACCAAGGCGCTAACGGGCCTCTCGCTTACTAAGGGAGAATTCAGCTTCCGGCTCTTGAAGCCGAACGAGAGTGGTAAGGGCCCTTACTTTGATAAAGATGACAAATTACACTTCAATGACTGTCCAGAAGTTTGCAATCCGGTTACGAACGACGCTAGCGGTGACTTTGTCTTTGATTTGGGTGGGGTTTACTCCACTGGAATGAACGTCTACTACCTCGTTGAGGACCCCGACTACAACCACGTCGATGGCGTGGACTACGACAAGACCATCTACAGGATTGAGCTTACAACTGGGATCGAAACGCGGTCGGTGCTGGGTATTACTTACATCGACTATTCAGTTACGAATGTAACGGTCACTAAACTCGAGAATCAACAGTGGAAGACGATTACTCCGTCCTACGGTAGCGATGGCTCCATTAAGATCACCGATGGCAACACCGGCAAGACCTTTACTAATACATTTGCACCCACGGGCTCTTGGACACCTCAGGTGACCAAGAAGGTCGACGGCGGCGAGATGAAGGCGTTCACATTCGAACTCGCGAACGAGGACGACCCGAACTTCAATAAACCAGAAAAGGCAACAATTGATCTCGCGAATCTCACTGACGAAAACGGTAATGTGAGAACGGCCGATTTCAAGCCGAAGACATATAAGCTCACGGACCTTAAAAATGGTTCCAAGACCTTCACGTACTATGTGCGCGAGAAGAACGATCACTCGACCTATCCGCATTACAAGTTTGATCAGTCGGTCTATAAGCTTAACGTCACGATGGCGGTTCAGAAAGATGGCAGAATCGTTGCCTCGAAGGTGACCTACACAAAGATTAAGGATCGCAACGGTAATGAAGTGACCAGCGACACGGACCACGACCTCACCGACACCTCAACCCCCGCCCCCACCTTCACCAACACCTACTCCACCTCTTTGCCCCTTTCTGGTATGTCGGGCGTCACTCTGACGTACCTTGCCGGCGCGGCGGTGCTTTGCGCTGCTGCGGCCTGGATGCACATTCGTCGCAAGGCGAATGCGAAGGGGGGTGAGCGTCGTGAATAAGAATGTTAGCTCCTTCCCGATCTTGTTTGCGCTGCTCGCCCTCTTGATCGGCGCCTGCGCGGTTGTGTTCCCCGCTTCCGCGCAGGCCGCGCCGCCCACGGCCGGTTCTATCACGGTGAGCGGCACCGTGGCGAGCAGCTACGATGCCTACCAGATCTTTAGCGCCAACGTCGTCGACGGCGACGGCGACGTTAAGATCGCCACCGACATCGCTTGGGCAAGCGACGCCGCGCGCGATGCCGTCCTGCCTGTGCTGCACGGCGCCGGCATGCCCAAGTCCCAGACCACCGCGCAGGAAGCTGCCGAGTGGCTCAACGCCGATTCCCACCTTACGAGCGCGCTGAGCGCACAGCTCGCTCGTTCCCTCCAGAGCTCTGGCGCCGTGTCCGTGGCCCTTAACGCGGGCACGGCGGCCGAGCTGCCCTGCGGCTACTGGCTCATCGTCGCCGGCGACCGCGCCATCGCCCAGAACGAGGCCGGCACCGCGCCGATCATGGCCCTGGTCGGCGGCAGCGCCGTCACCGTCAAGCCCAAGGCCGCGACGCCCAAGGTGGCCAAGCACGTGCTGGAGGACGGCGCAGCCTGGCAGAAGGCCGCCGACGCCACGGTCGCCGACGACCTGTACTGGCGCCTCTCCGCCACGGTCCCGGCGGGCCTCACCGCCTACGACACCTACACGGTGCAGTTCGTCGACACCATGAGCGCGGGACTCGACCCCTCCAAGGTGGCCGCGAGCATGCGCGTGTACGTGGCGGCGGGCGCGGACGGCAACTTTAATGCCGTCTCGACCGGCAAGGACGGACGCGCCGGCACCGAGCCCGCGCAGGGCTGGATCGACATCACGGCCCAGTGCAAGGTCTCGGTCGAGGGTAGCACCTTCACCGTGCACACTGGCGACCTGATCGCCGCGCTCGGCAGGGCCGACGCCTTTATCGCGGGCGCCCGCGTGGTCGCCGTGTACGACGCGCCGCTCGCCAGCGGCTGCAACCACGGTATCGCGAAGGGCAACCCCAACGAGGTCTACCTGCGCTACCCGCGCTCTCCCTTTGCCGACCAGTCCGGCGGCGACGGCTTCACCCGCACGCCGAGCGATGACGCGACGGCCTACACCTGGGATCTCGCGTTCACCAAGCGCGGCAGCGACGGCGACAAGCCGCTTGCCGGGGCGGTCCTGAGCATCACCGACGACCGCGGTCGCACGCTCGCGGCCGATGACACGTGGGATGCGGAGGGCAAGGC
>CAKUEZ010000129.1 GCA_934646965.1 uncultured Collinsella sp.
CGCACGCCGGTTGACGAGCGCTCGGTGGAAAGTGGCCTGGGAATCTTCGAAGAGCTTGGTTTCTGCCGCGTTTCGGGGTTTGACGACACACGCCGCATCGCGATGGCCGAAAACCCCGGCCGCGTGCAATTGAGCAGGTCAATCCGCTACTTGGAGGGCTTGCGCTCGCGCATGGAGTTCTCGGCTTTCCGGAGCTGGGCGCTCGATTCGTGCGCTTCTGATATGCTAGCCAAAGTTAACCGCCCGATCGTACCGCGGGCCTAGGGGAAGGGGACCTCGATGGATGCCGCAGCCCGTACCGCCCATGATTCCACCCTCCAGCCGTTCTCGGAGATGGAGCACTATAAGCATGCCGATGAGCTGCCGCCCGAGATTATGGCGGACAGCTACGACAAGCTGGAGCGCCTGTGCCTCAAATATATGAATGAGGACGACTTCTCTAAGGTAGAGCAGGCCTACTGCTTTGCCGCCGAGAAGCACTGCAACCAAAAGCGCCGCTCGGGCGAGATGTACATCAACCATCCCGTCGAGGTGGCCATCATTTTGGCTGACCTCAAGATGGACTGTGACGTGGTGTGCGCTGCGCTGCTGCACGATACCGTTGAGGATACCGAGACCTCGCTTGCCGATGTCTCGGGCTTGTTCGGCGATACGGTGGCCGAGCTTGTCGACGGCGTGACCAAGCTCACCAACATCGAAGTCGATAGCATGGACGAGAAACAGGCGCTCACGCTGCGCAAGATGTTCCTCGCCATGTCCAAGGACATCCGCGTCATCATCGTCAAACTTGCCGACCGCCTGCACAACATGCGTACGCTGGCGGCTCTGCGTGAGGACCGTCGCCTGTTTAAGGCACGCGAGACCATGGACGTGTATGCGCCCCTGGCCGACCGTCTGGGCATGAGTTCCATTAAGTGGGAGCTCGAGGACCTGTCCTTCTTCTACCTTGAGCCCGATGCCTACCAGCGCATCGCGCGCATGGTGGCAGAGTCGCGCGAGGTTCGTGAGCGCTATCTGGCCGAGACCATCAAGACGCTCACCGATGAGCTCAATCGCATTGGCCTGGAGGGCTTCCAGATCAACGGCCGCTCCAAGCACTATTGGTCCATCTACCAAAAGATGAAGCGCAAGGGCAAGGAGTTCTCCGAGATCTACGACCTGGTGGCGCTGCGCGTCATCACCCATTCGGTGCGCGATTGCTACTCCACGCTCGGCGCGGTGCACACACTGTGGCATCCCATGCCCGGCCGCTTTAAAGACTATATCGCCATGCCCAAGGTCAATAACTACCAGTCGCTCCATACGACGGTTATCGGCCCCACGGCCCGCCCGCTCGAGATTCAGATTCGAACCTACGAGATGCACGAGCAGGCCGAGTACGGCATTGCCGCCCACTGGCTGTATAAAAAGTCGGGCGGATCGTCTGCCTCCAAGACCAACGACGCCCAACGCCTGGACGACCAGATCAACTGGCTCAAGCACTCGCTCGATTGGGCCGCCTCCGACGAGATCACCGATGCCAAGGAGTACCTGCATTCGCTGAAGGTTGACCTGTTCGATCAGGAGATTTTTGTTTTTACGCCCAAGGGCGAGGTCATGGCGCTCCGTGCCGGCTCCACCCCGCTCGACTTTGCCTATGCCGTCCACACCGAGGTCGGCAACCACTGCGTGGGCGCCAAGATTAACGGTGCGGTGGCCCCGCTCACGCACGAGATCAAGACGGGCGATCGTGTCGAGATCCTGACCAACAAGAGCTCCAAGCCGTCGCGTGATTGGCTCAAGATCGTTAAGACACCTTCCGCCAAGTCAAAGATCCGCCGCTATTTTGCCGCTGCGACCAAGGACGACGACGCTGCTGCTGGTCGCGATATGCTGGCCAAGGACCTGCGTAAGCGTGGCTATGGCATTTCTACGCCGCGTTCGACGCGTGCGCTCAACGCCGTGGCGGAGCAGTTTAACTTCAAGCAGCTCGAGGACCTGTTTGCCGCCGTCGGCGCCGGCAAGGTTGCCCCGCGCGCTGTGGGCAATAAGGTCGAGCAAATCTTGGACCCCAAGCCCGAGGAACAGCTCACCAAGGCCGAGGCTATCGCCGAGGTCGTGAAGCAGCCTGCTCGCGGCTCCAACCGCAAGCCGCAAAAGCGCGGCAAGAGCGCCAGTAACGGCATTATCGTCAAGGGCGAAAGCAACAGCGGCCTACTGGTCCGTCTGGCTCATTGCTGCAACCCCGTGACGGGCGACGACATCGTCGGCTTCATCACGCGCGGTCGTGGCGTTTCGGTGCATCGCGCCAACTGTCCCAACGTCAAGGGTCTTATGGAGCATCCCGAGCGCATGATCGAAGTGGAGTGGGACGGCGCTGCCGACACCCTCTTCCAGGTCGAGATCGTGGTCGAGTGCCTGGACCGCATGGGCCTTCTCAAGGATGTCACCATTGCCATTGGCGATGCGGGCGGCAATATCCTTTCTGCCGCCACGTCGACCAACCGCGAGGGTATTGCAACCCTGCGCTTTATGGTCGAGATCTCGGACGCGAGTGGTCTGGATCCACTGCTGGCCTCCGTCAGCAGCGTTGACTCGGTCTACGACGCGCGCCGCCTGATGCCCGGTGAGGGTGGAGCCCAGCTTAAGCGCCGCGTTTAGTCGCGACGAACGTGTCACATTATCGATATTCGCTACACTCGAGGCATCGTTTGATGCCTCGAGTTCTATAGAGAGGAGAGGGACATGAGTGCTGTGTCCTTGGATTTGACTCCCAAGGGATTGGTCGAGATCGAGACGCTCGTAAACGGTCCCATTCAGACCAATAGCTATGCTGTTATTTCGGACAATGAGTGCGTGATTATCGACCCCGCATGGGAAGGAGAGCACTTGATGGAGCATATCCGAGCCGAGCATCCCGGCGTACGCGTGTTTGGCGCCGTATGCACTCATGGCCATGCCGATCATGTTGGTGGTGTTGCCGGCGTGCGAACCACCGTTGGCGAGGGCTGCCAGTATGAGCTGTGTGCTAAGGATGTGGCGGTGCCGCATGCGAACATCGAAGAACAGCGAGCTATGTGGGGCATTGAGACGCCTGACCCCGGGGAGCCGACGCGCCTGCTCGCCGAGGGAGATGCTATCGAGGTGGGCGATATCTACCTGCAGGTGATCGAGACGCCAGGGCATACGCCGGGCGGGATCGTCTTGTTTGCTGCCACCGAGCAGGGGAACATTGCCTTTGTGGGCGACACCCTGTTTCCGGGTGGGCACGGCCGTACCGATCTTTCTGGAGGAGACGAGGCGGCAATTCTGCGCTCGCTCTCCAAGCTCGCCCGGCTTCTCCCGCCCGATACCGTTTGCCTAACCGGCCATGGCGATTCGACCACCATGGCACGCGAGCTCATGCAGAACCCTTTCATGCAGATGTAGCTTAATAGTCGGCTTTTGAAGCACGAGAAGCGTCCAAACGTCAAGCTATTTTTCCCCAACGGGTCGATTCCGTAGGGCAAACGGTCAAAAAAGTCTGTTTGGACGATATTCGTGAACAAACGAACGTTTATGCTCGGGTGCGCCGTGGTAAAATCTCAGGCGTTATCGGAGCAACCTTACAGGAGGTTTCTTTTATGCTCGTCAACGCAGCAGACATGCTCAAGAAGGCCGAGGCCGGCAAGTACGGTCTCGGTGCCTTCAACACCAACAACCTCGAGTGGACCCTGGCTATTCTCCAGGCCGCCGAGGAGGCCAAGTCTCCGCTGATCCTTCAGTGCACCGCTGGTGCCGCTAAGTGGATGGGCGGTTTCAAGGTCTGCGCCGACATGGTCAAGGCTGCCGTCGAGGCCACGGGTGTTACCGTTCCCGTCGCCCTTCACCTCGATCACGGTTCTTACGAGGACTGCTTTAAGTGCATCGAGGCCGGCTTCACGTCCATCATGTATGACGGCTCTCACGAGGAGACCTTCCAGCTTAACCTCGACCGCACCAAGGAGCTCGTTGAGCTTGCCCACTCCAAGGGCATGTCCATCGAGGCCGAGGTTGGCGGCATCGGCGGCACCGAGGACGGCGTGACCTCCAACGGCGAGCTCGCTGACCCCGCTGAGTGCAAGCAGATTGCCGACCTGGGCGTTGACTTCCTCGCCTGCGGCATCGGCAACATCCATGGCGTGTACCCCGCCGACTGGGCTGGCCTTTCCTTCGAGCGCCTGGGCGAGATCAAGGCCCAGACCGGCGACCTGCCCCTCGTCCTGCACGGTGGCACCGGCATCCCCGAGGATCAGATCAAGAAGGCCATCTCCCTGGGTATCTCCAAGATCAACGTCAACACCGATCTGCAGCTCGTCTTCGCCAAGGGCGTCCGCGAGTACATCGAGGCTGGCAAGGATCAGCAAGGCAAGGGCTTTGACCCCCGCAAGCTCCTCAAGCCTGGTCGCGACAACATCGTCGCCCGCACCAAGGAGCTCATGGAGGAGTTTGGCTCCGTCAACAAGGCGTAAGCGTCGATAAACTTATCCCGCCGGAAGCCCCGTCCCCCTACACTGTTTCCTCTGCGCTCACCTGGCTTCGCCAGAAGTCGCGCCGAGGAAACAGCTCCGGGGGACGGGGCTTCCTTCGTTTTCCGCCGCAGGGTTACGGGGCTGAGATAATTTAATAGCTACCGTTTATCGGTGTTTGGGGGCTCCTTGGTTGGGGCTTTGTTTTTGTGTCGGTACAATGGGTTCAGTTTGCCGTTTGATGTGGGAGTGGTTATGGCTGTTGTTGATGTGTTGCCTTCGGATGGGAAGGTTATTGACGAGGGTCCTGTTGGTTGCTCTGTTGATGTTTGCTGTGATGACTTTCGTTATCTCGATGTTGGACTGCCGCCCGAGATTCTTCGTCTTAAGGATGCCGGGTATTTGACGCAGGCTGTTGCTGCCTGCGATCGCCTTTTGGAGCAGAACCCCGAGCCTTCGCTGGCTGCTTGTGTTCGTGCCGAGCGGTATCGCATGCTCGAGACGCCGCTTCATTTTTCGGTGTCGCGCGACCAGGCTATTGCGATGATTCGCGAGGAGTGGCCAGAGTTTACCGAAGAGCAGTTTGATGACCTGATTAATCGTAAGCGTATTGACTGGCGCTTTATCGATGGCGAACTGTTCGTTCTCGACAACTTCCTCGATTCGCTTCGCGTATATCCCAAAGAGGTTCCCGGCATGCGGCCCGATTCTACAGACGGAATAGCACTGCGCAACGAGATGCTCAAGAAGATGGAGTCACAAAACGGATTGGCTCGCGTCATCACGCTTAAGGCATCCGTGTCTGTCCCCGGGGCTTTGGAGGGGGAGACCGTTCGCGCGTGGCTTCCCGTTGCCGCTGTTTGCCGCCAACAGTCTCAGGTCGAGATTCTCGATATGACGTCGGAGGGCACCGTTGCTTCTGAAGACGTTTCGGCTCGTACTACCTCGTGGACATCTTCGGCTGAGCGTTCATTCTCGGTGACCTATCGCTATCACATCGATGCCGCCTATTGCGACGTCTATGGGGGTACGCTTCCGTCTCATCCGTGCATGGACACGCCGCTGCCCGAGG
>CAKUEZ010000130.1 GCA_934646965.1 uncultured Collinsella sp.
GCTCCGCAGGAGCAGGACAAGAGGCCTTCATGCGCGAGGACGATTTTGGGGGAACACCCCGACCGTCCCGGACAGGTATATGGGGAGGATGTCTACAGGTATTCGATCTGGGCGCCTTCTGTGTCGCACGTGAGGATATGCGTCTCGCACTTAGGGAACTGCTCACGCAGCTTGACCTGCAGGAACTTTGCCACGATGGTGTCGTCGGTCACGGCCATGAGGGTCGAACCGGAGCCACTGATCCAGATGGTCTTGGCGCCACCGTTGAGGCAGGTGTCGCGCACGGCGTTGTAGTCGGGAATCAAACGACGGCGATAGGGCTCCTGGATGCGGTCGTCGTTGGCGGCAGCGATCAGGTCAAGGTCGCCGGTTTCCAGACCACGCGTCATGCCGGCGATGCGGCCCATCTGCCACACAGCGGTGGAAAGCGGAATCTCCTGCGGCACGACCTTGCGCGCCTCGCTCGTGTGCACCTCGTAGGGCGGAATCACGGTAATAAAACGCAGCTTGTCGCTCACCTCGTAGCGCAGGCACTGGGGGAGCGAGTCGGTCGGCGTGAAGGAGCAGACGGCGCCGCCTAGGATAGCGGGGGCGACGTTATCGGGATGACCTTCGACCTCGGTGGCAATGCGGACAAGTTCGGCGCGGTCGACGGTGTGGCCAGTCAGCGCGGCGGCCGCCATAATGCCAGCGACGACGCAGGTGGAGCTGGAACCCAGGCCGCGAGCGACGGGCACGTCGGTCTGAATGTCGATGGCGACGGGAAAGGCCGGCTCGTCCCAGGCGGCCAGTGCATCGACAAAGCTCACGTAGACCAGGTTGTTCTCGTTTTGGAACTCCTCGGGGCAGCCGGTGATGGTGAGCTTGTCGGCGCGCTCGAAGGTGAAGTGCGAGTAGAGGCTGACGGCCATGCCGAGGGTGTCGTAGCCGATGCCTAGGTTGGCGCTCGTGGCCGGTACGGTGATCTTGATCATGTGAGTCCTCCTGGCGTGTCTGGCTGTTTAGTTCGCTGCTCGGGCAGTCCTGCGCAAGACGGAAAGCACATTAAGTGCTTTCCTTTGCGTGCGGAACTCGCGACGAACTAAACAGCCAGACACGCTATGTGCGTTCGTCATCATCCCGGGGGTTATCTGATGAAAGAAGGTGCGCCGGCTTTCGCCGGCGCCTAGTAAGGGGTTTAGTTGGTGGCCATCTTTTTTGCTGCGGACTCTACGTAGTTGGCCATGTCGGCTACGTCGCAGACGTCTTCGAAGCGGACGGGCTTGGACTCGAGTTCGGCGAGCTGGGTCGGGGCGACCGTGTTGGTGGCCTGCTCGAGCACGCGCATGGCCTCAAAGTCGTCCTCGGGAACGTCGAGGCCCAGGGCGTCGCAGCAGGCGCGCGGGAACTTGTAGGGGCTGGCGGTCGAAAGCAGCACGCGAGCCTTGGCGCCCTCGGCGGGGGCGACCTGCTCAAAGACGTGATAGCCGCAGGCGGTGTGCGGATCGATCACGTAGCCGTTCGCATCCCAGCAGCTCTTGATGGCGGCGCGGACCTCGTCCTCGCTGGCCCAACCGCAGCCAAACACGCTCTGAATCTTGGCCAGCAGCTCGGCGGGCACCTCGTAGCGGCCCGTCTGGGCGAGCTGCTCCATAAGGCCGGCAACGAGTTTGCAGTCGCCGTCGGACAGGAAGTAGAGCATGCGCTCCAGATTGGAGCTAATAAGGATGTCCATCGAAGGCGAGATGGTCGTGAAGAACGGGCGGTTGCGGTCGTAGACGCCGGTGGTCAAGAAGTCGGCGAGCACGTTGTTCTTGTCGCTCGCCACGACGAGCTTGGCGACGGGCAGGCCCATGCGCTTGGCATAGTAGCCGGCCAGGATATCGCCAAAGTTGCCGGTCGGCACGCAGAACTCTACGGCATCACCGGCCTCGATAGCACCGGCGCGCAGCAGCTGCGCATAGGCGGCAAAGTAGTAGACGACCTGCGGCACCAGGCGGCCAACGTTGATGGAGTTGGCGCTCGAAAGCACCGTGCCGGCGGCTTCCAGGCGCTCGGCCAGCTCCTTATCGGCGAAGATGCGCTTGACGGCGCTCTGGGCGTCGTCGAAGTTGCCGCGGATACCGCAGACGGCGACATTGTCGCCCTCCTGCGTGGACATCTGCAGGTTCTGTACGCGGCTGACCTTGCCCTCGGGATAAAAGACGGTAATACCCGTGCCTGGAGCGTCGGCAAAACCGGCGAGTGCCGCCTTGCCCGTGTCGCCCGACGTGGCGGTGACGATCATGATGCGCTCGGCGCCGCCGTCCTTGGCAGAGGTGCGGGCCATTAGACGGGGGAGCATCTGCAGGGCGACGTCCTTAAAGGCGCTCGTGGGGCCGCCAAAGAGCTCCATCACATAGGTTTGCGGGGCGTCGGCGCCCGGTGCGGCGTCGAGTTTGACGAGCGGCGTGACCTCTTCGCTCGCGAACGTGCCGCGGTATGCCTCGTCGACACACGCCGAAATTTCTTCAGCCGTGTAATCATTCAGTAACATTCCCAACACATCTTGAGCGATTTCAAAGTACGATTTATCTGCAAGCGAGCTGATATCGAGCTGCTGGGTGCCGAGCTCGTCCGAGACAAACAAACCCCCGTCGGGAGCGATGCCAGTACGGATTGCCACCTTACTTGAGCACGATAAAGTGCGTCCTCGTGTACTATGATAAGTTCCCATATAACACTGCTCCTCGGATGCCTTGGTCCCAATCGGTGAAACCATGGTATCAGAGCACGCAAAACAGGTTCGCAGAGGCTTTTAGAAAGGTTACCTCCAGCCCATGATTAAGATTGCCAAGTTTGGCGGCTCGTCGGTCGCCGACGCCGAACACTTCAAGAAGATCAAGGCCATTGTCGACGCCGACCCGGCCCGCCGTTTTGTGGTGGTTTCCGCCTGCGGTCGCCGCTTTAAGGGCGACACCAAGGTGACCGACCTGCTCTACCTGGTTAATGCGCACGTCAAATATCACGTGTCGTGCGAGGAGCTGCTCGAGGACATCGGCCAGCGCTACTTTGATATTGCTGACGAGCTGGAGCTCACCTATCCCATTCGCGAGGAGTTTGCGGCCTTTGCCGAGCGCGCCCGCTCCGGTGGCTACTCCACCGAGGAGCTCGTAAGTCGCGGCGAGTACTTTACCGCTCGCCTCATGGCCGAGTACCTGGGCCTGCCGTTTCTGGACGCCGCGACGGTCGTGGCGTTCCACCACGACGGTACGCTCAGCATGAACCGCACCTCCGAGCTGGTGCAGGAGTACGGTCAGCAGGGCGGCTTTGTCATGCCCGGTTTCTATGGCGCGACGCGCGAGGGCCAGATTAAGCTGCTCGACCGTGGTGGCGGAGACATCTCCGGCGCCATCCTGGCCAAGTGTCTGGGTGCCGACCTGTACGAGAACTGGACCGACGTCTCGGGCTTCTATTCTGCCGATCCCCGCATCGTGCCCGAGGCTCAGCCCATCGCCCGCGTTACCTACGAGGAGCTGCGTGAGCTTTCGTACATGGGCGCGAGCGTTCTGCACGAGGAGGCCGTGTTCCCCGTGCGCGAGGCCGGTATTCCGCTGGTCATCAAGAACACCAACGCCCCGCAGGACCCCGGCACCATCATTAGCGAGACGGCCGACGAGGGCGAGGCCGAGCCCATCATTACCGGCGTGACCGGCAAGCGCGGCTTTGTCGCCATTAACGTGGCCCGCGACCGCACCAAGCCCCGCGTCGGCTTTATGCGCCGTGCACTTTCGGTGTTCGAGCGCTATGACGTCTCCGTCGAGCACATGCCCACCGGCGTCGACCGCTTTGGCGCCGTGGTGCAGGAAGAGGATGTGCACGATTCGCTGTACTCGCTCGTGGGCGACATCCAGAAGGAAGTCGAGCCGCTCGAGATTGAGGTTGTCGAGGGTCTGGCGCTCATCGCGACGGTCGGCCGTAACCTGCGCGGTCGTGCCGGCATCTCCGGCCACCTGTTTGGCATGCTCGGCCAGGCCGGCGTGAGCGTGCGTATGATTTCGCAGAGCTGCGACGAGATCAACATCATTATCGGCGTGGAGGAGAAGGACTTCGACCTGGCGATCCAGACCATCTACCGCGCTTTCTCGGACGAGAACGGCATCGTCAAGGTCTCCGATCTGGAGCCTTCCGAGCCGCTTGAGCCTGCGCTGGCCGCGCTCAAAAAGTAGCGGCCGCCCCGGTAGATTTTTGGGACATGCCTGAAAATCTACCTTCAGGCGCCTGAGTAGATTTTGAGGCATGTCCCAAAAATCTACCGTGGGGCGTTTCGTTTCGGTTCCATTTCGACGGGGCGGGTTTTATATCCGCCCCGTTCTTGTATAAACTGGGGCACAATTGAGCCTGCTTGACGTGCGGGCTATAACTACGACCTTTAAAGGGGGAAGCATGAAACAGTACACGGTTGCTATTTTGGGCGCGACGGGAGCCGTGGGCACCCAGATGCTCGAGTGCCTGAACGAGCAGGAGTTTCCGGTCGGTAAGCTCAAGCTGTTGGCGAGCGCACGCTCTGCGGGCAAGACCGTCGAGTTCCGCGGCGAGCAGGTTGTGATTGAGGAGGCTTGCCCCGAGGCCTTTGAGGGCTGCGACATCGTGCTCGGTGCTGCCGGCGACGATATCGCCAAGGAGCTTTTGCCCGAGGCTGTTAAGCGCGGCGCTGTCGTGGTCGACAACAGCCATGCCTTCCGCCTGGATCCCGAGGTGCCGCTGGTCGTGCCCGAGATCAATGCCGACGACATCAAGTGGCACCACGGCCTCATTGCCAACCCCAACTGTGCGACCATCATCGGCCTGGTCCCCACCTGGCCGCTGCACCAGCTGGCCGGCGTCAAGCGCATGATCGTCTCGACGTATCAGGCGGCTTCGGGCGCAGGAGCTCCCGGCATGGCCGAACTCGAGGCCCAGCTGGCCGCTCTGGGCCGTGGCGAGGAGATTCCTGAGCCGCGCGCCTTTGCCGCCCAGCTGGCGAGCAACCTGATTCCACAGATTGGCGGCGTCAAGGAGGAGGGCTTTACCTCCGAGGAGATGAAGCTGCAGAACGAGGGCCGCAAGATCATGCACCTGCCCGAGCTGCGCGTGAACTGCACTTGCGTGCGCGTGCCCGTGCTGCGTTCGCACTCCGAGAGCATTACGCTCGAGTTTGAGCGCGACATTACGGTTGAGGAGGCCCGCGCTGCGTTGGCTGCCGCTCCCGGCGTCAAGCTGGTTGACGATATGGTTGCGGAGGATGCGCACGATCGCTTCCCCATGCCGATGGATACGTCCGACCAGGATCTGATTTGGGTCGGTCGCGTGCGCCGCGACATCTCGAACCCCGAGGCCGCGCGCGGCATCACCTTCTGGTGCTGCGGCGACCAAATCCGTAAGGGCGCGGCAACCAACGCCGTCCAGATCGCTAAGCTACTCTGCGAGTAGGTTGACCTGTCCGGCGGGGGCCGGGCTTAGTTTTCAGAACGTCCTCGACCATGTGTGGCGCCTTGTCCGGCTCCTTCGGCGCTGCCGACAAGGCGCCACAC
>CAKUEZ010000131.1 GCA_934646965.1 uncultured Collinsella sp.
CTCCTCGGTCGCGCAGCCCGCGGCCATAACGAGGGCGCCGAGCGTGAGCTCGTCGAGCGCCCAGCCGCCAGCGCAGGGCTTACAGCATCCAAAGACCAGACCGTCAACGCCGGCACTTACGGCAAGGCCCAAGTCCATCTCCATCATGCGCAGCTCGTCCTGGTTGTAATGAAAGTCGCCGCCACGCGGGCGAATCATGCACATCACTCGCGCGTCATGCTCGTGAGCGTAGCTGACCGTAGCGCTGATAACGCCAGCCGAGGGCGTGGTACCACCAACGGCAAGGTTGTCGCACAGTTCGATGCGCCCTGCGCCGGCTTCGATGGCCGCCGGCACCCGCTCAAAGTTCTCGGCACAAAACTCATACAGCATAGATAAACCCCCAAAGGCAGCAAGTGTTTTCCGACGGGCATTGTCGCACGCCCCCATGAAGTTGCGGTGGAATAGGGACTGCTTTGGCGTCTGGAGTCCCCAATTAGTCCCTATTTCAGCGCAAATTAAAAAGGGGGCGCTGACCGGGTTGGTCAGCGCCCCCTTTGTTGAATGGATTAACCGCCAAGATAGGCTTTGCGGACGTTGTCGTCATGCAGGAGTTCTTGGCCGGTGCCGGTCATGGTGATCTTGCCGGTCTCGAGCACGTAGCCGCGCGTGGCGATGGAAAGCGCCATCTGCGCGTTCTGCTCGACCAGGAGCACCGTGGTGCCGGCCTTGTGCAGGTCCTCGACAATCTGGAAGATCTGCTCGATCAGAATCGGCGCCAGGCCCATGGAGGGCTCGTCGAGCATGAGCAGCTTGGGGTTGCTCATAAGGGCACGACCCATAACGAGCATTTGCTGCTCGCCGCCCGAAAGGGTGCCGGCAACCTGACGACGGCGCTCCTTAAGGCGCGGGAACTGCTCGTAAACGCGCTCAAGGCCCGGAGCAACCGTGGACTTGGGCTGCGTGTAGGCACCCATCTCCAGGTTCTCCTCGACCGTCATCTGCAAAAAAGCGCGACGGCCCTCGGGAACCTGAGCCAAGCCCTTGCTCACCAGCTTGTCGGCGGGCGTATGGGTAATGTCCTCGCCCATAAACTTGATGGAACCGGTCTTGGAGCGCAGCAGGCCCGAGACGGTCTTAAGCGTCGTGGACTTGCCGGCGCCGTTGGCACCGATCAGGGCCACAATCTCGCCCTCGTTGACGTTAAAGGAGATGTCCTTGATGGCGTGGATGGCGCCGTACCAGACGTTGATGTTGTAGACGGAAAGCATCGGCTCTGCCATTTAGTTCTCCCCCTTATCCTGCTTGCCCAGATATGCCTCGATAACGGCATCGTTGTTCTGGATCTCCTCGGCCGTACCCTTGGCGATAACCTTGCCAAAGTTAAGCACGCAGATGCCCTCGCAGATGTTCATAACGAGCGACATATCATGCTCGATAAGCATGATGGCGATGCCGAAGGTGTCGCGGATCTTGACAATGTTCTCCATGAGCTCCGCGGTCTCGGACGGGTTCATGCCGGCGGCAGGCTCGTCGAGCAACAGCAGCTTGGGGTTGGTGGCAAGCGCGCGGACGATCTCCAGACGACGCTGAGCGCCGTAAGGCAGCGAGCCGGCCTGTTCATTTGCCAGGTGCTCCATGTCAAAAATGGACAGCAGCTCCATGGCGCGCTCGTGGGCGGCCTTCTCGTGCTTCCAATACGTCGGCAGGCGCAGCACGCCCTCAAAGCCGGAGTAGCGCTCCTGATTGTGCAGACCGACCTTGACGTTATCCTCCACCGTCATGGTGTTGAACAGGCGAATGTTCTGGAATGTACGGGCAATACCCATGCGGTTGACCTGATAGACCGACTTGCCCGAGGTGTCCTCGCCGTCAAGCAGGATGGTACCATGCGTGGGCTGGTACACCTTGGTGAGCAGGTTGAAGACCGTGGTCTTGCCGGCACCGTTGGGGCCGATGAGACCGGCGATCTCGGTCTTGCCGATGGTTAGGCTAAAGTCGTCGACCGCCTTGAGGCCGCCAAACTCAATGCCCAGGTGGATGCACTCGAGCGCCGGGCGCTGGCCCAGGTCGCGGTCGGGGACAATGGCGCCAGAAGGATACGGGACCATCTTGCCCTTGTTGAACTCAAACTTACTGGGCATCGGCTGCCACCTCCTTCTTGGGAGCAAAGCGATCCTTAATGCGTGCGAAGAACGCCTTGAGCTGCGGGTTGTTGGTAAAGATCATGACCAGGATCAGCACGATGGCGTAGATGAGCATGCGGTAGTCCGAGAACTGACGGAGCAGCTCGGGAAGCACCGTGAGCAGTGCCGCAGCGATAACGGAGCCGCGCATATTGCCCAGACCGCCCAGGACCACGAACACCAAGATGAGGATGGACGTATTGAAGTCGAACTTAGTGGCGGAGAGCTGCGAGAAGTTACCGCCGAAGAGGGCTCCGGCAGCACCGGCGAGAGCGGCGGAAACCACGAAGGCGATCATGCGGTACTGGGTGACGGAGATACCCACGGACTCGGCAGCGATCTTGTTGTCGCGCACGGCCATAATGGCACGGCCGGTACGGCTGCGGACCAGGTTGAGTACAATCACGAGCGCGACCATGACCAGGATGGCGCCGGCAAGGAAGGTCGAATAGGTCGACACGCCCGATGCGCCCTGCGCGCCCTTGATGATGGCGGTGCCGTCCTCGAGCAGGTGCAGGTCGTCGATCGTGGAGTTACCCGTGATGTTAAAGATCACATGCAGGCCGCGGGAGTCGACGCCCACGATAAGGCAGGTGACGATCTCTTTGATGATCTCGCCAAAAGCCAAGGTCACGATGGCCAGATAGTCGCCGCTCAGGCGCAGAACCGGGATACCGATCAAGAAGCCCAAGATGGCAGCGGCGATAGCGCCGACCACGATGCTGATGATCAGGCGCACCGGATCGGAGGGAACGGCGCTCTCGAGGGCGACCGCGGTGACGATGCCCGTGTAGGCACCGACACTCATAAAGCCCGCATGGCCCAGCGACAGGTCGCCCGCGATGCCGACGACGAGGTTGAGGGAAATGGCCATGACGATGTAGGCCGTAATGGGAACCAACTGGCCGGCGATCATGCGCGGGATCATATGGTTGGACTGCATAAAGAACACGATGGCGAAGGCCACGATGCACATGGCGTACGTGACAAAGTCGTGGCGCGTCTGCTTATCTTTAAGAAACTTCATAACGCTCACCTACACCTTCTCGGGGACGTACTTGCCCAAGAGGCCGGCAGGCTTGACGAGCAGGACGATGATCAAAACACCAAAGACGATAGAGTTGGCAAGGCTCGTGGAAATGTAAGCCTGCGCCATCGCCTCGATGATGCCGATGAGAATGCCGCCGACAAAGGCGCCGGGGATGGAGCCGATGCCGCCGAAAACGGCAGCGTCGAAGGCCTTGATGCCAGGCATGGCGCCCGTCGTGGGCTGCAACACCGGCGAGTAGGAGCACAGCAGCACGCCGGCGATGGCGGCAAGGGCAGAGCCGATGGCAAACGTCATCGAGATGGTGCGGTTGACGTTGATGCCCATGAGCTGAGCGGCGGCCTTGTCCTCGGACACGGCGCGCATGGCCTTGCCCATCTTGGTCTTACCCGTAAAGAACATCAGACCGGCCATGATAGCCAGGCAGGCGACGATGGTGACGAGCGAGACGGCGCTTACGTTGAACTTGGCCAAGAACTCCGGCACCGGGAAGGTGACGAGCGAAGTGAAGTTCTTGGGCGTGGCGCCCCACAGAAGCTGTGCGGCATTCTGTAGGAAGTAGGACACGCCGATAGCCGTGATCAGAACGGCCAGCGGGCCCGCCTGACGCAGCGGCTTGTATGCCAGACCCTCGATGAGAACACCAAGAACGGTACAGACCACACAAGAGAGAATTACAGATGCCCAGCCCGGGAGGCCGAGATACGACGTGGCGCAGAACGAAACATAGGCACCGACCATGATGACGTCGCCGTGAGCGAAGTTGAGCATCTTGGCGATACCGTAGACCATGGTGTAGCCCAACGCGATGATGGCGTAGACGCTGCCCATGGACAGGCCGTTGACCAGGTATTGGATAAAGACCGTCATGTTCCACATCCCCCTTTCGAATAGGTTTCCAGTTGATGTATGAAACAGGGACGTTACATCGTCCCTAGATACCAAGCAAGCAGGGAAGGCCAAAACCTCCCCTGCTTGGGATCAAAACCGCTCTATGTAAGGCGGCCTATTAGGCCTGTACGTACTTGCCGTCGGTGATGACGTACGCCGTGGGCTCCTTCTGGACCTGGCCCTTATCGTTCCAGGTGAGCTTGCCGGTCAGACCGTCAACAGTAATCTTGAGCATAGCCTTGGGCAGCTTCTCGGCGACCTCGGTCGGGTCGGCGTCGACACCCAGGCCGGCCTCCTTGAGAGCCTCGACCACTGCGTGCACGCCATCGTAGGCGTCGGCGGCAAACTGGTCGGGGGTATCGCCGTACTTATCCTTGTAAGCGTTGACGAAGTCGGCATTCTTCTCGTCGTCGGCGGAGAACGGGGTCATGAGCAGCAGGCCCTCGGCAAGAGAGGTGTCGAAGCCCTCAACGCCCAAGATGCCGTCCATGCCGTCGCAGCCCATCATCTTGACGTCGTAGCCCATATCCTTGGCGTTCTTGAGCAGGACGGACGCCGGCGTGTAGTAAATCGGCGCAAAGATCATGGTGGCGCCGGCCTGCTTGGCCTTGGTCAGCTGGTTGGTAAAGCTCGTGGCGGAGTCGTCCTTAAAGGTCTCCTCGTCAACAACCTCGAGCTTGGACTCAGCGGCCTGGGCCTTAAAGGAATCCGCGATGCCCGAAGAATAGGCGTCGCCGGAGTTATAGAACAGCACGAACTTCTCGTCCGCATACTTCTGCGCCAGGAACTTGGCAGCGTTGACACCCTGGTTGGGGTCGGTGAAGCAAACCTGGAAGACGCAATCCTTGCCGTCGGTGACGTCCTCGGAGGACGCGGACGGGGTGATCATGAACGTCTTGGGGTCGTTACCACACTCGGCGGCAACGGCAACCGACGCACCCGTGGTGGTCGGGCCGACGAGGGCCTGCATGCCCCAGTCGAGCAGGGTGTTGAAGGCGTTGACGGCCTTCTCGCCATCGGCCTGGTCATCCTCGGCCTTGCTGGCAAGCGGCAGCTCCTTGGTCGAGAAATCCTTGCAGCCAAGCTCGACACCCTGGGTAACGGACTTGCCGTAAGACGCGTTGGCGCCGGTCAGCGGGCCGATGGTGCCAACTTTAAACGAAGCGTCGCTCGAAGCGGAACCGCTGTCGCCGCCGTTGGAGGAGCAACCAGCTAGAATGGACATCGCCCCCAGACCTGCTGCGCTCGCGATAACGCTCCTGCGATTCATAACAGGGTTCAATGACTTACCGGTGAGGCTCGACATGCGGCTCTCCTCTCAAATCTCGTCGGGTTTCGGTTACCCGACAGGCCATCCTTCGCCGTGTTCGGCGTTCGCAAAATA
>CAKUEZ010000132.1 GCA_934646965.1 uncultured Collinsella sp.
CGCGTCTACAACCGTATGGAGCTGGTCGAGAAGGTGCTCGGCTATGACTTTGAGGGCTATGAGCGCACCATCGACAGCCACGTGAAAAATCTTCGCGCCAAGCTGGGCGACGACCCCAAGAAGCCCAAGTGGCTCTACACCGTCCATGGTGTCGGCTACCGCTTCGAGGCTCCGACCAAGACCGATAAGTCGGACGAGAAATAAGGGAAATCACATATGACACCTGCGCGCTTTGAAATCGGGCAAAAGCATAAGCAGGAGAACGAGGCGGGTTCCAAAGCTAGTTGGAACACGCCTCGTTCCGATTCGCGGCCAACGATGAGCTATCCCTCGCGCATGGCCCTGGCTTTCGCCCTGACATCACTCATGACGGTATTGGTGCTAGTGGGCGTTGTCTCCGTTGTGTGGGGCACGGTGTTTTCGGATTACACGCGTTCCAACATCGTCGAGATCGCCAATTCCGCCGCCGAAAAACTGGCGACATCCTACGACGAAAACGGCAACTGGACGGCAGAAGAGCTGCGCACCGTCGCCACGTCGAGTCTGGTGTCCGATGACTTGGGTATGCAGGTCGTCAATAAAAAGGGCGTAATCGTTTACGACGATTCGTGGCCTTCGGCAAGCGCCACTGCCGACGTACGCGAAAACCAGGCGACGACTGATGGGTCGACCGGCAAAAGGGCTTCGCATAGCCCCGTTTCGTCGGCTCCCACCGGATCGGACAGCGTTGCCAACGTCGAGATCGTAACGTCCTCCGGCGAGCATGTCGGTCAAGTCAAGCTCTGGGCCATCGGTTCGGATGCCCTGCTCACCAAGGCGGATTCTGCGTTTAGGGAGAAGACCTTTAACGCCATGGCGCTCGCCGCGGTTGTGGCCGTCTGCATCTCGGTCGTTATCGGAGCGCTCATGTCGCGCATGCTCACCAAGCCGATTCACCGCATCACCAGTACAGCTAAACAAATCCGCGACGGAGATCTCTCCGCTCGCACGGGCTTGCGCGGTGACGACGAGATCGACCAGCTGGGCGAGACGTTCGATGAGATGGCCACGTCGCTCGAAAAAGATATGAAGCACGAGAAGCGCTTGACTTCGGATGTCGCGCACGAGCTGCGCACGCCCTTGATGGCGATGCTCGCGACGGTCGAGGCCATGCAGGATGGGGTGTATCCCACTGACGACGAACATCTGGAGACGGTTGCCTCCGAGACACGCCGTCTGGCACGCCTGGTGCAGCAGATGCTCGACCTGTCGCGTATGGAAAATAGCACGGCGCCGCTCAATCTCGAGCCGGTGGATATGGTGCCGTTCGTGCGATCGATCGTGAATGGCCAGGAGCGCCTGTTTGCCGACCGCGATCTTCGTCTTCGCTTTGCGGATGAAACCCAGGGCCATGACGATGTCGTCGAGGCCGATCCCGATATGATCACCCAATGCGTTATCAACCTTATGAGTAATGCCATGCGCTATACGCCCGAAGGCGGATGGGTTGTGGTGTCGGTGCTCGGCGATCGAAAGCACGTCAACATCGCGGTTTCGGATACGGGTATCGGCATTGCAAAGGATGACCTTTCACGCATATTCGGCCGCTTTTGGCGTGCCGACGCCAGCCGTGCCCGCGAGGCGGGCGGTCTGGGCGTGGGCCTTGCCGTGACCAAACAGATCGTCGAGCGCCATCATGGCTATATATCCGTGGAGTCGGAGCTTGGAAAGGGTACGACTTTTACGATTCATCTGCCACGCGAGCACACGGCGGACGCGGCATCTACTACAATGGAGCACTAGCTTTTCGCTACTCGGTGAAGGAGGGGTCTTGTCCCTGCCGCTCCGGGTTTGCGAAAACATGCGGGAAAGAGCCCGCATTACTGTCGTATTTTGGTAAGGAGTGACTCACGTGACAATGATGGAGCGTCGTCCGGATTCCCGTGGCAAGGTTCGTGATATCTACGATGCCGGTGAAAACCTGCTGATGGTCGCCACCGACCGCATTTCTGCGTTCGACTATATTCTTCCCGACGAGATTCCGTTTAAGGGAGAGGTGCTCAACCGCATCTCGGCATTCTGGTTCGATAAGTTTGCCGACATCGTCCCCAACCACCTTGTTTCCATCGACCCGGCAGATTTCCCCGAGGAGTTTGCCGAGTACCGTGACTATCTCGCTGGCCGCGCCATGCTGGTCAAGAAGGCCCAGACGATTCCTATCGAGTGCATCGTCCGCGGCTATCTGACCGGTTCGGGCAAAAAGACCTATGACGAGAACGGCACCGTCTGCGGCATTCAGCTGCCCGAGGGCCTGACCGAGGCTTCCAAGCTCCCCGAGCCGCTGTTCACCCCGTCCACGAAGGCCGAGATCGGCGATCATGACGAGAACATCTCGTTCGAGCGTTGCTGCGAGATCGTGGGCGAGGATATCGCCGAGCAGATCCGCGACCTGTCCCTTAAGATCTACAAGGCCGCTGCCGAGTATGCAGCGACCCGTGGCATCATCATCGCCGACACCAAGTTCGAGTTTGGTGTCATCGATGGCAAGGTCACGCTGATCGACGAGTGCCTTACGCCCGACTCCAGCCGTTTCTGGCCTGCTGCCAGCTACGAGGAGGGCAAGGTCCAGCCCAGCTACGACAAGCAATTTGTCCGCAATTGGCTCAAGGCCAACTGGGACATGACGGGGGAGACCCCGCACCTGCCCGCCGAGGTCATCGATGGTACGTCCGAGCGTTATCGCGAGGCTTTCCAGATTATCACGGGCTCCCAGTTCACAAGCATGAAGGAGAACGCGTAAGTGAGTACCCGCAGCGCCACGAACAAGCGCACGCAGTCCCACGAGGTTACCGGGGTTGCGCGCAAGTCTGCCGCATCCGCTAAGCCTGCCCGTCAGGCCGCCAGCTCTGTCCGCGTCGTGCCGGCTTCGTCCAAGGCACGCCGCAAGGAGCTCGAGAAGGGTGAGAACCTGGACGGCCTCTCCAAGGAGGAGAAGCGCGCCCGCAAGGCAAAGCAGCGTGCCAAGGAGGACCGCATCTACACGGTGTCGAATATCCTTCTCAAGCAGGATGAGGACTACACCAAGCGTCGTCGTATCTGGTGGGCCGTCCTCGCCATCGGCATGGTGCTCGTTGTGGCAATTTGGGCTTCGCTCTACTTCGCTCCCGGCGGCACGGTGTCCAGCCCCGTCCAGATGGTCGGCATCGTTTTGTCCTATGTCATCATTCTTGGCGACTTTATCTACGACTTTGCTCGTATTCGCCCCCTGCGCAATATGTATCGCGCGCAGGCCGAGGGTATGTCCGACAACAAGCTCAACGCTCTTATCGAGCGCGCGGCTGCCGAGGAGGACAAGAAGGACTCCAAGAAGAAGTAGCGTTTGTATCCATACTTATCGCTAAGATATAAGGTGCGTCGTATGTGCGACGCGCCTTTTTTGTTTCATTTCTACAGATAGGTGGAGTGGCACATGATTCGAGCTGCCCTGACGGTCGAGGAAGCCCTGGAGGGTATGAAGGCCCTGGAGCCCAAGATTAAAAACTATGCGCGCCTGGTTGTCCGCAAGGGCGTAAACGTTAAGCCCGGCCAGGAGGTCGTCGTTCAGTCTCCGGTCGAGTGCGCGCCGTTTGCGCGCGTGGTGGTCGCGGAGGCTTATGCGGCCGGCGCCGGTCACGTGACAGTCGTTTGGGCCGACGATGCCGTGACGAGGCTCACGTACGAGCATGTCGAGAAAAGCTATTTTGAGCAGACTCCCGAGTGGAAGCGCCTGCAGCTTGATTCCTTGGCCCAGGATGGTGCCTGCTTTATCTTTATCGAGGGTGCTGACCCTGCGGCGCTCAAGGGCATCGATCCCGCTAAACCTGCCGCGGCATCCAAGGCGAGGAATACGCAGTGCAAGGTGTTTCGCCGCGGACTGGATTACAACATCAACCCATGGTGCATCGCCGGCGCGCCGGTTGCCGCCTGGGCACGTGAAGTGTTCGCGGGCGATGCGGATGAGGTTGCGATCTATAAGTTGTGGAATGCGATTCTGCACACCGCTCGCGCTGACGGCCAGGACCCGGAGAGCGACTGGGAGCGTCATGACGCCGCGTTCGAAAAGAACCTGCGCTTCCTCAACGAGAACCGCTTTGACTGCCTGCATTACACCGCGTCGAACGGAACCGATCTTACCATCGGCATGACGAAGGGCCACGAATGGGCCGGCGGCAAGGGTAAGACGCCTGATGGGCATCCTTTCTTCCCCAATATTCCCACCGAGGAAGTATTTACGTCGCCCGACCGCATGCGCGCCGACGGTATTGTTTATTCGGCCATGCCGCTGATTCATCATGGCAACAAGGTTGATGATTTTTGGATTAGGTTCGAGGCCGGTCGCGTGGTGGATTACGACGCTCGCGTGGGCAAGGCAACGCTTGCAAGCATTATTGACACCGATGAAGGCGCCGCCCACCTGGGCGAGGTTGCGCTCATTTCCAAGAACACGCCGATTCGCGAAAGCGGTGTCTTGTTCTACGACACGCTCTATGACGAGAATGCCAGCTGCCACCTTGCACTGGGTGTCGGATTCCCCGAGTGTATCGAGGGCGGATACGACATGTCCAAAGAGGAACTTTTGGAGCACGGCGTTAACGTTTCGAGTGCGCATGTCGACTTTATGATCGGCACGGACGACATCGATATTACGGGCATTACGCCTGATGGACGTGAAGTTGTGATTTTCCAGAACGGCCAATGGAGTTGGGAATAGTCCCAGACCGTGGTACAATGCCACCCGCGGGCCGTTAGCTCAGCTGGCAGAGCAGGGGACTTTTAATCCCAAGGTCCAGGGTTCGAACCCCTGACGGCCCACCATAGAAAAGAAGGCGATCGACTCCGGTTGGTCGCTTTTTTGTTGCCGCGGCACGGGTTCGAACCCGTCGGGGCGCGGAGCTGAGTAAACGCGTGAGCGTTTGCCAGCGCAGCGCGCAAGGCGCGAGAGCGCCGCAGCGGCCGCCTGCGGAGCAGGCTGAACCCCTGACGGCCCACCATAGAATAGAAAAAGCGACTGGCGGATGCCGGCCGCTTTTTTGTTGCCAAGGCATGGGTTCGAACCCGTCGGGGCGCGAAGCGCCGCAGCGGCCGCCTGCGGAGCAGGCCGAACCCCTGACGGCCCACCATAGAATAGAAAAGCGACTGGCGGATGCCGGCCGCTTTTTTGTTGCCGCGCCACGGGTTCGAACCCGAACTTCTCTATATATAAGAACGCTTGGCGAACAAAACCTGCCTTTTACCGACGGGAAACAAATAGCTGATGCTTTTGGAGTAAAGTGGCGCTCCAGAGATGACCGATGCCTTAACACCTATAAACCAGCTGGTCATCGCCAATATCAGAAGCTGCTGCTTCGAATACGGCCTCAGTGAAGCAACTGAGGGTTCT
>CAKUEZ010000133.1 GCA_934646965.1 uncultured Collinsella sp.
TCGAGCATCGGACGCGGCTGGTGCGTTGCCACGACCACCGTACAACCCAACTCGCGGTTCACGCGAAACAGCGCGTGCAGAAAATTCTTCTCGGCAACGGGATCGAGCTGAGACGTGGGCTCATCGAGCAGCAGCACGCGCGGGCGCAGCGCCAGAACGGCCGCCAGCGACAGTAGCTGTTTGCGACCACCCGAAAGCGTGTCGGTATCGCGGTGAAGCCAATCCTCCAACCCAAAGAAATAGCTAGTCTCGGCAACACGGCGGCGCATCTCGTCGCGCGACACACCCAGATTTTCCAGGCCAAACGCCATCTCGTGCCACACGGTCTCGCACACAATCTGGTTCTCGGGGTCCTGAAACACGTAGCCCACGCGCTCCGCAGACGCGCGCACGTCCATGTCGGCAACGTCCTCGCCCAGCACACGCAGCTCGCCAGCGCGCTCGCCCGCCGGGGCGATCTCGGGCTTGAGCAGCGAGAGCAGCGTCGACTTACCCGATCCGGTACCACCAACCAGCAGCGCAAACGCTCCTTGGGGAACGTGCCAATCAAGCCCCTCGAGCACCGGCGCCCCAGCCCCGGGGTAGGCAAAGCGAAGGCCCCGCGTTTCAATCGCCGGCACATCCAAGCTGCACGCCGCACCCGGCACCGAGCCCCTATCCAACCGAGCCATCAGCCAAACCTCTTCTCGTCAATCGCGCGCAACACGCAAGGCAGCGCCATCCAGACAGCGTATACAACATAGCCCGGCCAGGGCGCCGGCACCGAGAGCTGCGGGTAAAACGAATACTGTGTCGTCGCGGTCCACGCCACCGCAACCGCGGCGGCACCAAACAACGCAAGCCCCACCAGCGCAGTAACATCGCTGCGCTTCAACCGATACCGAGCGTACGTCGTGCGACGAGACGTGGCACCCCATCCGCGCGAGCGCATGGCGTCCGCACGCTCAAGCGAATCTTCCATGCCCCAACCCATCAGCACGCTCGACGCCCGCAGGCGCGAGCGCACGGGATCGGCGGGCGCGCGTCCCGGCACATCAATTGCGTCCTGCACCGCCAGCACGGTGCGACCGCAGCGCAAAAACTGGGGGATCAGACGCATGCACATCGAGATCATGAGCGCGATCACCGGCGCGGCGTTGCCCAGCAGCGCCAGCACTTTGTCGTATTCGAGCATCGACGCCGCGGCCTCAAACCACAGCACGCTCGCCACAAACAGCCCACCCATGCACAGACCGTACACCATGCTCTCCAAATACACCGCGTGCATGCCAATGCGGAACAGCTCCGTCGAGCCCGATGCGCTAAACAGCGGGTTGACCAGCGCGATAATCAAAATCACCGGCAGCTGCCAGCGCAGTGCGCCCAGCGTGCGCGCCGCGCCGCGCGTCGCGAACCCGCACGCCAGCCCGCCCGCGAGCGACAGCGCGATCAACACCGGCTGCATCGAGAACATGGCGAGTCCCAGCGTCAGCACTATATAGAGTGCCGGCACCGCCGGATGCGACATCGAGAATGCCGCCACGGGCTCGGTGTCCGAACCCTCTCGCATGTTGCCCATAGGCACCCCCACTCTCCCGCTAAATCGCCAACGCCGAAGCGCCGCCAGCACCGCCCGCAAGCAGCACAAACGCCGCGCCGGCAGCCCAAACCTCGGCCGTGGCGCGCCAATCGTTACGCGCTCATCATATGCCTGCGGTATCATATTGCGCCGTGTATCGTTTCCAAACACACGTCTCTATAACGTA
This sequence comes from uncultured Collinsella sp., assembly GCA_934646965.1. Classification (GTDB taxonomy): domain Bacteria; phylum Actinomycetota; class Coriobacteriia; order Coriobacteriales; family Coriobacteriaceae; genus Collinsella. The sequence goes on from CAKUEZ010000133.1 coordinate 1,746, forward strand.
ACAGGAGATCACATGGACGCAACCGCAATTATCCTCGCTGCCGGCGAGGGCACCCGCATGAAGTCGAACCACTGCAAGGTTTCGCACAAGATCCTGGGCAAGCCCATGGTTCAGTGGATCGTCGACGCCGCCATCAAGGCCGGCTGCAGCCGCGTCGTGGTCGTCATCGGCAGCCACGCCGACGAGATGCGCGCCCTCATCGACGGCGCCTATGCCAACAGCGCCACCAAGGTCGAGTGCGTCGAGCAGACCGAGCGCCTGGGCACCGGCCACGCCGTAAAGGTCGCGCTCGAGGCTTGCGGCATCGCTGAGGGCCCGGTCGTCGTGCTCAACGGCGACCTGCCGCTCATCACCGCCGACACCGTCGCTAAATTCGCGCAGACCGTCGCGACCGGCGAGCTCGCCTGCACCGTCATGACCATGACCCCGCCCGACCCCTTTGGCTACGGCCGCATCAAGCTGGGCGCCGACGGCCAGATCGAGCGCATCATCGAGCAGAAGGACTGCACGCCTGAGCAGGCCGCCACGCTGCTGGAGTGCAACGCCGGCTGCTACGCCTTCGACGGCGCGCAGCTCGCCGCCCACATTAACGAGATCGGCAACGACAACGCGCAGTCCGAGTACTACCTGCCCGACATGCTCGAGATCCTCAAGGGTCACGGCCAGGCGGTCTCCATCTTCCACTGCGACGACTACCGTGACGGCCTGGGCGTCAACAGCCGTATCCAGCTCGCGCAGCTCACCGCTATCGCGCGTGACCGCATCAACGAGCACTGGATGGCCGAGGGCGTCACGTTCATCGACCCCACGCAGGCTTGGATCGGCCCCGACGCTACCATCGGCCGCGACACCATCGTGTGGCCGCAGACGCACCTGATCGGCCACGTCACCGTCGGCGAGGAGTGCCAGCTCGGCCCCAACAGCCGCCTCACCGACACCACCGTCGGCAGCGGCTGCACCATCGATGAGACCATCGCCATCGAGGCCGTCATCGAGAACGGCGTCGACTGCGGCCCGCGCGCCTACCTGCGCCCGGGCACCCACATGCTCGACGGCTCCAAGGCCGGCACGCACGTGGAGATCAAGAAGTCCACGATCGGCGAGGGCTCCAAGGTGCCGCACCTGTCCTACATCGGCGACACCACCATGGGCTCTGGCGTCAACGTGGGCGCGGGCTCCATCACCTGCAACTACGACGGCGTTCACAAGCACAAGACCGTCATCGGCAAGGACGCCTTCATCGGCTCCGACACCATGATGGTCGCGCCCGCCCAGATCGGCGACGGTGCGCTCGTGGCCGCCGGCTCCGTCATCACCGAGCCCGTCCCGGCCGACGCCCTTGGCCTGGGTCGTGCCCGTCAGGTAAATATTGAGGGCTGGGCCGCCGATTATCGCCGCCGCCTGCACGAGGACGACGAGGTATAACGTTTTACCAAGCACAAAAGGAGCTGTTCCATGGGAGCGGCTCCTTTTTTCTATCGTGACCTGCGCGACCGGATGAGTGGTCGGTTCGTGTCCGTTGACGGTAAAGACGTTATCAAGACTCGATAAACCCCGCCGCGCGGTTACAATGCAACAAGGCATCTATATGGCATTCGATATATAAAGGAGAAGGGTAATGCCGATTAATGATCCCGAGAAGTCGGAGAATATGCGCAAGTCCATCCGCGTGTATTCCGGTTCCTCCAACCGTCCCCTCGCTCAGAAGATCGCTGAGTACCTTGGGGTCGAGCTTTCGGGCCTTACGCTAAAGCAGTTCGCCAATGGTGAGATTTACGCCCGCTACGACGAGACCGTCCGCGGCGCCGACGTCTTCCTGATTCAGTCCGTGGCCGGCGGCAACGTCAACGACATGCTCATGGAGCTGCTCATCGCCACCGACGCCGCCAAGCGCGCATCCGCCCGCTCCATCACCGCCGTTATCACCCACTACGGCTATGCCCGCCAGGACCGCAAGGCCGGCCCGCGCGAGCCCATCACCGCCCGCCTCGTCGCCAACCTGCTCGAGCGCGCCGGTGTCAACCGCATCATCACCCTCGACCTGCACCAGGGCCAGATCCAGGGCTTCTTCGATATCCCGGTTAACCACCTGTCCGCACTGCCACTGTTTGGCCAGTACTACAACGACATGCACTTCGACACCGACAACCTGGTTGTCGTGTCCCCCGACGTGGGCCGCGCCAAGGCCGCCAAGAAGCTGTCCGACATGCTCGGCTGCGACCTGGCCATCGCCCACAAGGGCCGTCCGCGCCACAACGCCGCCGAGGTCATGGGCATCATCGGTGACATCAAGGGCAAGACCTGCATCATCAACGACGACATGATCGACACCGCTGGCACCCTGTGCGCCAACGTCAAGGAGCTCAAGGCCATGGGCGCCGGCGACATCTACGTGTGCGCCACCCACGGCATCTTCTCCGGCCCGGCTATCGAGCGCCTCAACGACGCCCCCATCGTCGAGTGCGTCGTCACCGATGCCATCCCCGTCGAGGTCGGCGGCAAGATTAAGACCATCTCGGTCGCCGAGGAGTTCGCTCAGGCCATCTCCGCCGTTTACCACGAGGAGCCCGTCTCCACGCTCGTCGGCGGCGACTTCGCGCTGTAATCCAACGCGCATCGCATCATCTTTGATGTTTTAAAGGGCCGGAAGCTCGCTTCCGGCCCTTTTTCTGTCCCTCGTCAACCCGCCCTGGACAGTTAGTTCAGATACGTATTTATTTAAAGCCCCAAAGAGCCGTTCGGAGCTTTCTGAGCTCCCCGGCGGACGCTATGCCGCCCAAAACTCATCGTTTTCGAGCATTGCCGCTGCACATTTACCATCAAATCATCCTCGGAAGCCCTTAGAAACGCCTCGAACGCGCGATGCCTTATACGTATCTGAACTAACTGTCCAGCAGTTGTCGTCAACCCTCGCGGAAGAGCTCGATTTCCCGCAATCCCTTCAACCAATTCCTCCGACTTCATAACACTCAGCCGTTCATGGCACACAACACCCCACTGAGCGAAAAGAACGACGCGGCGACCGCGTTTCGCCAACGGCTTAGTACCTTGTAGTTATGACGACCGCGATTTCACATCTCTCCGCCCTCCGCGCGATTCGCCGCGCACGACGGGCTTACTCTGCGCTTCCGTGGGACTCCATCGACGTCGGACAGCAATCACAAGCTCTGGCTGGCTGCATCCCCAATAATGACGCCATAGACTTTGACGCGCTTTCGATGCTCGATGCCTGGAATGAAGACGATTCCGAACTGCTCGATCTTCTCGTTTCAAACGAAGACAACAGACGTCCCGACAAGCGACTTCTTCAGCATATTCTCTCTGCCCCGCTTCCCGAAGGGGCGATTATGCACATCGAGGCTGACATCTATGCCACATCCCCTGCCATGACGGCGCTGCTGTGTTCCAAAAATGAATCGGTTGCCAAAACCTTAATGCTTCTCATGGAGCTACTCGGAACGTATTCTCTTCCGCCCGAGGCAACCTACCCCATCGCCTATGACGACATCTGGCCCAAGGCCGACGCCTTCGAAGCGACGAACGATCTCGATTGCCGGAGCGACCAGTCGGTGACCGAGCAGCAAAATGAAACCCGCTACGAACAGGC
>CAKUEZ010000134.1 GCA_934646965.1 uncultured Collinsella sp.
TCGCCCACGTTGAGCGACACAATCGCCGAGCGTATCGGCTGGTCAAAGGAGCCGTAGAGCGTAATGCCCGGAATCTCGCGTACGCCAGCCAGGAAGCAGTCGGCCAGCTCACACTCGTGGGCAGCGATCGCCTCGACTCCGCCCTGGGCCTCGATAAAGTCGAGGCCCGCGGAAAGGCCGGCGATGCCATGCCCGTTGAGCGTTCCGGCCTCCAAGCGCGTGGGCCACTCCATCGGTTGCAGTGCATCGAAGCTGTGCACGCCCGTGCCGCCCATGGCCCACGGCACCACGTCGACGTCCTCCGCCACAGCCAGGCCACCGGTGCCCTGCGGGCCCATCAGTCCCTTGTGGCCGGTAAAGCACACGATATCGAGCCCCATGGCCTGCATGTCAATCTTTGCCGCACCGGCAGACTGCGACGCATCGACAATCAGGAGTGCACCAACCGCATGTGCCATTGCCGCCACGCGCGCAACATCAACAGCGTTGCCAGTCACGTTGGAGGCGTGCGTCACCACCACGGCACGCGTACCCGGCGTCACCAGGCGCTCAAGCTCGTCATAGTCGAGTACGCCGTTCGCATCGCAGCCGACATGTTCAACGGTAACGCCCCGCTCCGCCGCAAGACGATTGAGTGGACGCAGCACGGAGTTATGCTCGAGCACCGTCGCGACCACGCGGTCACCGGGGCGCACCACGCCGTTGATGGCGGTGTTGAGCGCCGCCGTCGAGTTGGGCGTAAAGCACACATGGTCGGCCCGCGGGCAACCCAGCAGGCGCGCGAGCTTGGCACGACAGCCGTGGATGGTGCGCGCGGCATCGAGTGCACCCGATGTGGCACCGCGCCCGGCATTGCCGAGCGAACACATCGCCTGCGTCACGGCATCGATCACCGTCTGCGGCTTATGCATGGTCGTCGCCGCGTTATCCAGGTAGATCATCGCACGACCTCCCACATGTCGATCACGGTAAAGCCCTCGGTGGGAACGCCAGCCGCGGCAAGCTCGCCGCGCAGCAAATCCTCATCTGAGGGCAAGGCCTTCCAAGCCAGGCCGCAGCCGGCCGCGACCTCCCCGGGCACGGGAATCGTGCGTCCGGGAAGGCCACGTTCTGCGCACAGGGACTCGCAGCCCATGGCGGCCGCCGTGGTGGGAAACGTGATGACCAGTGCCGGGCGTTTCTCCCTCATGGCAATCCCATCCAATGAGCTACGGGCGCACGACGCGCACGGCCTGCTCCATCTTCTCCACGATCACGTACATGTTGGTGACCTCGCCCACCGCGAGCTGGTCCTTGATGCCAAAGTGATCGAGGCAGGTGCCGCAGGTAATGATCTCCACGCCCTGCTCGGCCAGGGCCTTGAGGTCGTCGAGCACCGGCGAGCCCTCGACGGTGAGCTTGGCGCCGCCGTTGTAGAACAGCATGGTCGCGGGCAGCTCCTCCTGCTGCGTCACGGCAAAGATGAACGCCTTCATGAGCTTGTGGCCCAGCTCGTCGTCACCGCGGCCCATGCAGTCGGTGTAGACCGAGATGACAAGCTTGCCCTTGCCGGCGCTGGCGTCGCAGAAGGCAGCGCCGTCCTGCTCAGGGTCCGTCACTGCCACGGCGCCGGCGGTCGCGACGGTCACGTACCACTCGACGTCAGAAACCTTCTCGACCGAGGCCGTGCAGCCCTTCTCCTGCGCCATCTTGGAGATATTCTTGACGGCGGTCTCGTTATCGACCGAGGTCACGACAGCGCCCTCGCCATCGAGCTGCTTGAGCGCCTTAAGGGTCTTAACGACGGGCAGCGGGCAGGCATCGCCCATGGCGTTAACTTCAATCTTAGTAGACATAGTTTTCCTTTCGAGTTCATCGTTCTAAAACAGTACATAGTTCAATAAACGCGCCGCTAGCGGACAACGCGAACAGCAGGACCGCCCGGCTCTGCCTCGCATACGCGACCGACAACGGCGGCGATGCGGCCCTCGGCATGCAGGCGGCGCGCAAGCTCATCCACATCGGCGGCAGGCGCCGCGATGAGCAGGCCACCCGAGGTCTGCGGATCGTACAGCGCATCCAGCATGCCCGGCTCCAGGTCATCGTCGGCAGCCACACGTGAGCCAAAGAAATCCTGGTTGCGGTAGGCACCGGCGGGGATAATGCCCAGTCGCGCCATGTTGAGCACCTGGTCAAAGAGCGGCACCGCCCCCGACGTCAGCTCAATCTGCACGCCCGATCCCTCAGCCATCTCGCACGCATGTCCAATCAGGCCAAAGCCCGTAACGTCGGTACAGCCGTGAAGCTCGAGCCCCTCGGCAAGGCGAATCGGCGCTTCGTTGAGGGTGCGCATCGAGTCAAACATCGCTGCGGCCTCATCCTGCTCGGTGAGCTCGCCCTTAATGGCCGTAGTGATGATGCCAGAGCCGACCGCCTTGGTCAGCAACAAAGCATCGCCCACGCGCGCGCCGCTGTTGGCGAGCATGCGATCGAGCGGGACAAAACCGCTCACGGACAGGCCGTACTTGGGCTCATCGTCATTGATGGTGTGGCCGCCCGCGATGGTGCAGCCGGCCTCAACGCACTTGTCGGCGCCGCCCGCCAAAATCTGCCCCGCAACCTCAACGCCCAGGCAGCTGGGAATGCACAGCAGGTTCATGGCGTGGCTCGGCTGCCCGCCCATGGCGTAGATGTCCGACAGCGAGTTGGCTGCCGCGATCTGGCCAAACAGGAACGGGTCGTCGACCATCGGCGGGAAGAAGTCGATGGACTGAACGAGTCCCAGGTTTTCGCCAACACGGAAGACGCTCGCATCGTCGGAGGTATCGAACCCCACGAGCAAGTTGTCGTTGGGCACATTTGGTAAGTCACCCAGGACCTGGGCGAGGACTCCAGGAGCCAACTTAACGGCTCAACCGCTCGCGGCCGTCATAGACGTGAGCCTAATCGTATCCCCTGCCATCGATACCTCCTCTCATCGATCAGTCATTTCTTCCCAGTATACGCATGAACGCGAATCTACGTCCGGCATATCAGACGAGTTGCTGCGCGCGAATCGCCGCGCCGATGGCGCCGGCAAAACGGGCTTCGGGCGAGGTGGTCACCGGCGAGCCCAGCAGCGCTCCCAGCCGCTCCACAACGTAAGCGTTCTCGCACAGGCCGCCGGTCAGGTAGTACGGGGCGCCCGCTGCCTGCCCGGCCATAGTCGCCACGCGCGACACGACGCTTTCGATCACACCGCGCGCGATGTTCTCGCGCGGCTCGCCACGACCGATGAGGCTGATGACCTCACTTTCGGCAAACACCGTACACATGCTGCTGATCTTGGTTGGCTCACCGGAGCGGGCAAGGTCTGCCATCTGCTGCTGAGAAATGCCCAGACGATCGGCCATGATCTCCAAAAAGCGCCCCGTACCGGCAGCGCACTTGTCGTTCATGGCAAACTTGGCCACGCGGCCGCCTTTAAGTTGGATGACCTTGGTGTCCTGGCCGCCCACATCGATCACGGTGCCGTGGTCGCCAAAGAGCGCCACAGCGCCGGTGCCATGGCAGGTGATCTCGGTCACGACCTTGTGCGCATAGGGCACGGCGACACGGCCGTAACCGGTCGCGACCACACGCACGTCGTCGGCCGCCACGTCGTAGCCGGCCGAAGCAAGCTCTGCGCGCAGGCGCTCGGCCGCATCGACCGACGAGAACCCGGTTGGCTGCACACACGTCCACGCCACCGAACCCTCTCCATCGACCACAGCAGCCTTTGCCGCCGTAGACCCGATATCGATCCCGATCCCCATCATGGCTCTCTCCCAATCTAAACATCAAAGACAGTGGCGCGTTCGGGCGCCTTAGCTCTAGGTTTCTCAGGTGCCGGAGATTGCCCCGAAAGAGGAGCGCAGCGTACTTTGGTACGCAAGCGACGGTTTGAGGAGCAAGATCCGGTGCCTGAGGAAGCTAGAGCGTCTCGATAAAGGCGGCGATTCGGGTCTCGATCTGGCCCATGTCGCCGTTGCTGTAGTCGGTCTCGATCTTCATGTACGGAATGCCCGCGCCCTCGATGGCCGCCTGCATGCGGGCGCTTTCCACATTGAAGGTATGGCACGCCTGCAGCACGCTCTCAACGACGCCGTCGGCGTGGTACTTCTCGCACATGGCCAGCGTGTTGTCCATGCGGCCGTCGTTGGGCGTCATGACCGAGCAGTTGATGTCCAGATAGCGATCGGCGATAGCGCGCAGGATATCGGGCGCGTCGGGGTCAATCATCATGGCGGCCGTACGCTCGCCCGAGCAGTCGTCCATGCACACGACCACGCCGCCGTTGGACTCGATGGTGCGGCCGATCTTGTTGATCACGCCACCCACCGGGCAGCCGGTAATAAGGATGCGCTTGGTATCCGCCGCAACGGGGCGCTCGCCCGCGTCGTAAGCCTCGCGCAGGGCAGCGACCTTTTGCTCAAGCTGCTGCGTATAGGCCTCGATGTCGAAGCTAAACGTACCAGCGAACATGGTGCTCATCAGGTCGACGCCGCTCATGGCCGCCGGCTGGTTGGCCTGCAGCGCAAACATCTCGAGCTGCGCGGCGCGCAGGCGGTTGCGGCGACGGACAGCCGTGCGCAGGTCATCGTCGGTAATCGTGATGCCGTAAAAGCTCTCGAGCTCCTCCTTGAGCAGGCGGCACTCCTCGTACCAGCCCTCGCGCTCGTAGGCGCGGTCGCGGCCCTGCGGCAAATGCAGAATGTACGTACGCTTAAGCTCATTGAGCAGCTCATACATCTTCTTCTTGCCATCGCAGGTGGTCTCGCCGATGATCATGTCGCTAAAGTACGTAAACGGGCACTTTTGCGAATAGGCAAAGCCATAGGTCGACTTAATAAGCGGGCACAGATTTGCCGGCAGCACTTTCTCGGCCTCGGGAATCACCTCGTCGGACGTGCCGCACAGGGCCACGCTCGAGGCACCCGCAGCATCAATAATCTCAAGAGGCGTATAGCTGCACAAAAAGCCGACCAGGCGATTGCCAGCCTGCTTGTAGTCCTTAACGCGAATAAACGCCGCCTTGCGCTGCTCGTTGAATTCCTCAAACGTACGCGGCAACGGCTGTTCAATTACATCGGACATGTAGCTCCCTAAAAAAGACAAGAAATTCGACTACGAAGACGGCTTTCCCAGGTGCCCGAGGTTGCCGTGAAAGAGGAGCGCCGCGTACTTTGGTACGCAAGCGACGGTTTGAACGGCAAGATCGGGT
>CAKUEZ010000135.1 GCA_934646965.1 uncultured Collinsella sp.
CCCAGCAGCGTAAAGACCGTCGACCAGGTAATGCCACCCAGCACGTTAAAGATGACAAAGTTGCGCCAGTGCATGCCGCCCATGCCGGCGATAAAGGGCACAAAGGTGCGGATGAACGGGAAGAAGCGGCCGAGGAAGATGGCCAGGTGGCCCCACTTGTCCAAGAAGTCCTCGGACTTTTTGATGCGCTCGGGCGTCATGGCCTTCACCTTGCCCGAGGCGATGATCTTGCGGCCGAAGAAGTGGCCGATCATAAAGTTGCACTGGTCGCCCAGGATAGCAGCGGCCCAGGCAGTGGCCAAAAGCGCCACGATGTTAAAGCCACCGTTGTGGGCGAAGAAGCCCGAGGCAAACAGCAGCGAGTCGCCGGGGAGGAACGGGAAGAACACCACGCCCGTCTCGATAAAAATGATCAGGAACACGCAGCCGTAGGCCATGAGCGGGCCGGCGGCAATCCAGCTGGCGATCGCGGTGCGCGGATCCTTGAGCAACTCGGCGATAAAATTGATGAAACCCATGAAGTAAAACCTCTCAGTTGCGGGCGCGGACACGTCCAAGTTGACCAGTATACGGTTGCAGCGCGGGTGCGGGCCAAACCCCTCAAAAGTCTTACTTCATTACCAGCAAGTTTGCATAACTGACACCTGTCATGTAAAGCAAAGCAAGATTGCCCTTCCTAATCCCTAGCGAATCGCTATACTTTATTGAATTGCATTGTCGCGGCGCTAAGGGAGGGCGGCCGGTGAGCTTTATCAATACCATTCGCGAGGACATCAAGACCGTCCAGGCGCAGGACCCCGCTGCGCAAAACGGCCTGGTCATCTTCTTGTCTTACCCCGGCCTGCACGCCAAGTGGAACCATGTGCCCGAGCACTGGCTCTGGGAGCACGGCCATCGCTCACTCGCCCGTGTGCTCTCGCAACTCACCCGCCATATCACCGGCGTCGAGATTCACCCCGCCGCGCAAATCGGCAAGCACTTCTTTATCGACCATGCCATGGGGGTCGTCATTGGCGAAACCACCATCGTGGGCGACAACTGCGTGCTCTACCAGGGCGTCACGCTCGGCGGCACCGGCAACGAGACTGGCAAGCGCCACCCCACCCTGGGCAACAACGTCACCGTGGGCACGGGCGCCAAAGTGCTCGGCAACATCCGCATTGGCAACAACGTCAAGATCGGCGGCAACTCGGTCGTCGTCAAGGACGTGCCCGATAACTGCACCGTCGTGGGCGTGCCCGGGCGCATCATCAAGCGCAATGGCTGCCGCGTGTTCGAGGAGAGCTTCGACGCCAAACAGCATCGCGAGTACATGCCCGACGACGCTGCCGAGCAGAGTGCCCTTAACCGTCAGGGCATCACCGAGAACGCTCGTCGCGTCAAGGAACTCGAGCAGGAGGTGGCCGAGCTCAAGGCCCTCGTCGCCAAACTCGTGGACGAGCGCTAGGACCGCAGGCAACAGCCACAGCATAAACGCCAACACAAAAGGCGCGCCAGGGAATCCATCCCCGGCGCGCCTTCTTTTCGATGTGACAAAGGGACGGTCCCTTTGTCACATTCTCACGCGATTATGCGAACTGGCTCAGATAGAGGTCGGCATAAGCGCCCTCGGCAGCCAGCAGCTCCTTGTGCGTGCCCTGCTCGATGATGTTGCCGTGGTCCATGACCAGAATCAGGTCGGCATCGACGATCGTCGACAGGCGATGCGCGATCACAAAGCTCGTGCGCCCGCGCATGAGCGCGTCCATGGCGCGGCCGATGGCAAGCTCGGTGCGCGTGTCCACACTCGACGTTGCCTCGTCCAGGATGAGGATTGCCGGGTTGTTGAGCAGCACGCGCGCGATGGTCAGCAGCTGACGTTGGCCCTGGCTGATGCTCTCGGCATCGTTGGCCACGCGCGTGTCGTAGCCCTGCGGCATGGTGCGCACAAAGAAGTCGACCTGCGCGGCGCGTGCGGCCGCCACAATCTCATCGCGCGTTGCCTCAGGGCAGCCATAGGCGATATTCTCGGCAATCGTTCCGTCGAACAGCCAAGCGTCCTGCAGCACCATGCCAAACTGCTGGCGCAGCTCGCCACGGTCCATGCGGCTCGTGTCCACGCCGTCGAGCGTAATGCGCCCGCCGTCGATCTCGTAAAAGCGCATGAGCAGGTTGATAAGCGTGGTCTTGCCCGCGCCCGTGGTTCCCACCACCGCGATCTTCTGTCCCGGCTCGGCGGCAAACGACACGTCGCGCATGAGCGGCTTGTCGGGCGCATAGCCAAAGCGCACGTGCTCAAAGGCGACGCGGCCCTCCACCTTGCCCGGCAGCTTGGCGGCATCGGCCGGCAGCGGGTCGGCCTCCATCTCAGGCTCGTCGAGCAGATCGAACACACGCTCCGCGCTCGCCAACGCACTCTGCAGCGAGTTAAAGGTAAACGACAGCTGCGTCATGGGCTCGGACGCCTCGTAGATAAACTGGAAGAACGCCTGGAACACGCCGACAGTCATGTGACCGGCGACCAACATGCTGCAGCCCACAAGTGCAATCACGATCTGCGCCAAACGTCCGATAAAGCGTACCGCGGGTCCGACGGCATTGATCATAAAGTCGGCCTTGGTGCTCACGCGCGCCAGCTCCTTTGAGGCCTCGTACACCTCAGCGGAGCTCTGGCGCTCGCGGTTAAACGCGCGAATTACCAGACGGCCCGAGTAGCCCTCCTCGACCGCACTCGTTATCTTGGACACCCACTCCTGGCGCTCGCCCGTCACATCGTGCGTGCGGCGCGACACGACCTTGGTCACCAGCAGCGACAACGCCGTAAAGAACAAAAAGACGAGCGTGAGCTGCACGCTGAACACGAACATCACGCTCACAGCGCCCACAACCGTGCCGATCGACACCAACAGCTGCAGCAATCCGCGCTGCATGCTTTCGGACATCTTGTCCAGGTCGTTGGTCGCGCGGCTGACCACCTCGCCGGGGCGATGCGCGTCAAAGTAGGCGAGCGGCAGACGGTTGAGCTTTTGCGCGATGCGGTTGCGCAGACGCAAGTTGAGGCGCTCGGCAACGCTCGACATCAAAAAGCTCTGGAGCGCATAGAACGAGGCGGCGGCCGTCCAGATCATAAAGTAGATGAAGATGGTCCTGCCGCAGTTTTCCCAAGTGATGCTGAAGGTGGTGTTGTTGGCAAATGCCAGCTTCATGTGTCCCCACAGCTCGTCGATCACGCGGGCGCTGTAAGCCGGCGCCGCCGTGTTAAAGATGACGTAGAACACGATGCTCGCGAACACGATATAGAAGCGCCAGTGATCGCCGGCGGCCTCGCTCCACAGGCGGCGCACCGTCGCCCAGGTGTCGCGGGGCGTCTCGTCCTCGTCGTCCACATCGCGCATGCGCTCCGCCTCGGCGCGAGCGCGCTCGTCCTCGGCACGCTCGTTTTCCTCATACAGCGCTTGGCGGCGAGCCTCGCGCTCAGCCGCCGCCTTGGCCGCGGCGTCCAGGTCGAGCGTCGCGACCTCCTGCTCGGCTGTCGCTGCAACCGCGGCGTCATCAACGACGCCTTGCTTCTTGAGCTCCTCGGTCATGCTACTCACCTCCCTTCATCTGCGATTCCGCGATAGCGCGGTACACCTCGCAGGTTTCCATCAGCTCGTCGTGCGTGCCCAGGCCCACGACCTCGCCGTCTTTGAGCACCACGATCTGATCGGCATGCAAAATCGTCGAGATACGCTGCGCGATGATGAGCACCGCAGCATCGCGCGTCTCGTCCTGCAGCGCGTGGCGCAGGGCAGCATCGGTCTTAAAGTCCAGGGCCGAAAAACTGTCGTCGAAGATATACAGGTCGGCGCGCTTCATGAGCGCGCGAGCAATCGCCAGGCGCTGGCGCTGACCGCCCGAGAAGTTCGTGCCGCCCTGGGCCACCGGTGTGTCGAGCCCCTGAGGTTGGTCGAGCACAAAGGTGCTCTGGGCGACCTCCAGTGCATGGAGCATGTCGGCCTCAGTTGCACCCTCGTTGCCAAAGCGCAGGTTGCTCGCCACGGTGCCCGAGAACAGCCATGCCTTCTGCGGCACGTAGGCTATGCGACCGCGGATGTCGCCTTGCGAAAGCTCGCGCAAATCGACGCCGTTCAGGCGAATGGCACCCTTCGTGGCATCGTGGAAGCGGAGCAAGAGCTTTGCCACTGTCGACTTGCCCGAGCCCGTTGACCCCACGATTGCCGTGGTCTGGCCGCGGCGGCAGGCAAAGCTCAGGTCGCACAGAGTGTCCTCGTCGGCATCGTCAAAACGGAACGACATGTGGTCGAACACGGCCACCGCGTCGGTTCCGTCGACAGACTCAGGCACCCCGTCGCCCAGCGTACGCCCGCCGTCCACGATGCTCGGCTCAATTTCGAGCACCTGTTGCGCGCGGTTGAGACACGCCGCGGCGCGCGGGAGCGTCAGTACCACCATCTGCGCCATCATCACAAAGAACAGGATCAGGATTGCGTACTCCAGCACGGCCGAGATGCTGCCGATTTGCATGGCATGAACGCCCACGCGGTTGCCGCCCACCCACAACACCGCCACCTCGGCGATGTTCATCAAAAAGAAGCTGGAGCTATCGAGGCCCACAAACAGGTGGTTGACCTTGATGGCGTTGGCCGCGTAATCGCTAAACACCTCGTCCAGGCGCTGTTCCTCGTGGTGCTCCTTGTTAAACGCACGGATGACGCGCACACCCACGATGTTCTCGCGCAACACCACGTTCATGCGGTCGATAAAGCTTTGCAGGCGCATAAAGATCGGCGCGGCGTTGGCAACGGTAAAGACTGCCGCCACCAGCACGATCGCGACGACCACGCCCAGCAGCGTACCCATAGCCGGGTCGATAAACCAGGCAAAGATGATACCCGCCACAGCCAAAAACGGCACGGGCAGCACCAGCTGAATCGTCTGCAGAATCGCCTGCTGAATCACGTTGATGTCGTTGAGCGAGCGCGTGATCATCGAACCCGTTCCAAAGCGCTCAAAATCGCTGGCGGACAGCTCGAGCGACTTGTCGTAGACGGCGTTGCGGATGTCGCAGGCAACGTTGGCCGCCAGGCGGGCCGAAAGATAGCAGCCCAGCACCGCGCCGCCGCTGGCCATGCCGGTCGCGATGAGCAT
>CAKUEZ010000136.1 GCA_934646965.1 uncultured Collinsella sp.
TGGTGGCTACCGTTTATCGCATATAGCTACCGTTTGCGGAGTAAGTAACACTCTGTAATAAACCGTGTAGAATCTCAAGTAAGCACGGAGTTTTCCAGGGAGACGCTGTCCTTTGTTGTGAGCGAAGGGCGGCGTCTCTTTGGCGCTCAGGCGCTGTTGTACAACAGCGTGGCAGGCGCGTGCTTGGTATTGAAAAGCCGACGTCGAGATGGGTCGTGATAGTTATGGGCAAGTACGTAATCGTGGTAGAGTCTGGGTCGGATGTGACGCCGGAGCTCTGCGAACGCTATGGCATCGTGCGCGTGCCCATGCATGTCACGATTGGCGACGAGACTGTCGAGGATGGCTCCATCGATCCGCTCGAGATTTATTCGCGCTGCAACGAGTTTGGCGTGATGCCCAAGACCAGTGGTTGCTCACCGGCGGATTTTGCGCATGTGTACGACCGCATTCACGCCGAGCAGCCCGACGCGACCATTCTGCATCTCGCGTACTCCGAGGTTACGACCTGCTCGCATCAGTCCTCGAAGATTGCGGCTGCGAATCGCGATTACGTCTTCTCCATGGATACGCGTTTTGTCTCGGTTGGCCAGTCGCTGGTCGCCGTCGAGACCGCTAAGTATATCGAGGCCCATCCGGACGCCACCGTTGATGAGATCTTCGCTTTCACGAACTCCGTTATGGACCGCGTGCTGCTGGGCTTCGTTCCCACCGATCTTGCCTTCCTTAAGGCCGGCGGCCGTCTGTCCAACGTGGCATTCCTCGGTGCCCACCTGCTCAAGATTAAGCCTTGCATCGAGGTGACGGGCGGCAAGTTTGTGGCGACCAAGAAGTTTCGCGGCTCCATGCTCAAGTGCGCCCGCGCCTTTATCGACCATATGGTCGCCAAGGGCGATATCGACTACTCACATATTGGCTTGGCGTACTCGGTGGGTCTTTCCGAGGAGCTGCGCGGCGATATGGAAGTCTATGCGCATGAGCTGGGCTTTAAGGACGTTACCTGGACTCAGGTCGGCGGTGTTATCTCGAGCCACTGCGGCCCGACTGCCTTTGGTGCGGTGCTCACACTTAAGGCGTAAAAGCTGTAGGCGAGTGTTCGTCAGCCCGTCCTCTCCACATAAGCCCCGCCGTTGCGATGGGGAGTAGATTAAAACGTGCCATTCTGGCCCGAGGCGTTTAGGCGTAAACGTATGGGCTAGAATGGCTCTGGCATTTTAATTGGCAAAAACCAAGGAGAGGCAAGGTAGCGCGAATGGCAGAAATGACGCTTGAGGGTGTGGACGCCCGTCCCGAAGACTCTGCGTTTGCCCTGGGACGCGTGCATTCGATTGAGACGATGGGAACGGTCGATGGACCCGGCATCCGCTTTGTGGTGTTTGTTCAGGGCTGCCCCATGCGCTGCGCGTATTGCCACAATCCCGATACCTGGTCGGTTAACGGCGGCACTATGGTGACCGTCGAGCACCTGATGGACGAGTTCCAGAGCAACCATGAGTTTTACCGCAGCGGCGGCATTACGGTCTCCGGCGGCGAGCCGCTCCTGCAACCCGCGTTTTTGGCCGATCTGTTTCGTGCCATGCACAACAACCCCGACGGTCGCGTGCATACCTGCCTGGACAGCTGCGGTTACGCGTTTGATCCGCAACATCCCGAAAAGTTCGATGCCGTACTCAACGAGACCGATATGGTGCTACTCGATATTAAGCACGCCGATCCGGTCGAACACAAAAAGCTGACCGGTTGCGATCCCGCGCGCATTCTGGCCTTTGGCGATGAGTTGGCGCGCCGCAAGATTAAGGTTGTTATTCGCCATGTGGTCGTGCCGGGCATTACCGACACGGTGGAAGAGTGCGAGGCGCTCGGCCGCCTGATCGCGCCGTGGCATAACGTGGTGGGCTTGGAGATGCTGCCGTATCACACGATGGGCATCGTCAAGTATGAGCAGCTGGGTATTCCCTATAAGCTCGAGGGCGTGCCCCAGATGGATACCGCGCGCATGCCCGAGCTGCGCAACGCCGTCATGACCGGCATGAAAAAGCGCCGCGCCGAGCTCAAAAAAGCCATCGGCTAGCAGGGCGCTCATTGGGGACAGACTTAAATGAGTGCCCCCGGGCACCTAGTTGATTGCTAAAGAGCCCCGTCAAGTTGCGGTGGAATAGTTCTTGTGTATCGGCTTATGCCGCCCAAACAGGAACTATTTCACCGCAACTGCGTTTTGGGCAGAGATGTGCAACATAACCGGTGTATTTGCATAGAAACGCCTGTGGTTTCTTTAAAGACGCCTTAAACGGTGTCAAATAATTTGGTATAGAAATGCCTGCTCGGTATTATGCTGCTCGTATATGAACGGTACCAGTCAGGAGACCACGTGCGAAACAACGCATCGCGGGACGAGTATGTGCCGCGGCATGGCAGCAGATATGAGACGAAGGGCGCACCTTTGCGTGGCCTTGGTGACGCTCGCATCCGCGCGGCGAAGATTTCCGCCATTGGAATGCTAACGCTGGTGGTCATTATCCTCGGGATTACCGTCAAAACGTATGCCTTGGAGCGAACGGCACGCTCAGATGCGTCAACGGTACAGGCTCAAAGCGATAAAGCCTCAAAATCAAGGGATGCGGCAAATAAAAACCTTTCGACGGCAAGTCTCAAGACGAGGCTTTCGAACGCAAACTTTAACGACATGCCCTCTGGCAATACCGTGCAGGCATTCTCGTTGGTGGATAACAAAGCTCCTGTTTTGGAGGACGAGAGCCTCGCGGCACTCCAAGATGCCCTTGATCGAGCGCAGGAGCTGGGCGATGCGGGCGTTGTGTTCTACGACCTGTCGAGTGGCAAGGGCGTGGCATATAACGCCGATGTTGAGGTGTACGGTGCGAGCGGCTACAAGGCGCTGTACGCGTTGTACATATGCGAGACGCTGGTCGAGACGGACCAGGTTTCACTCGACGATTCGTTGGGGACCTATGGCGGTTACAGCATGGGCTGGCAAACGGTTCGTGACCTGATCGAGGCCGCGGTCGTCGACTCGGACAACGACTCGTTCATCGCACTTCGCGCAGCGTTTGACCATGACGGCTACGAAGAATGGATTGCCGGCTTGGACGTTGATGATGAAACTGCACTTGATCCTTTGAGCGACTTTCCCACCTATTGTCCGCGCACATCGGCCAAGCTGTGGCGCGAGATGAGCGAGTATTTGGAATGGGATACCGAGACCTCGCAGTGGCTATCGGACCTTTTAGCCTCTACGACTCGTTCTTTTATTCGTGACGGTATCGCGGACGATCAGGTCTTGGTGCGCAACAAGGCTGGCTGGATTAGCGAGGATGGTTTCTGCTCGACGTGCGACGCCGGACTGATAGACGTTGACGGCCGCACCTATGTTATGAGCATTATGACGTCGATGCCGTGGAGCGATCGTTCGAGCGAGGTGGTTGTAGACATCGCCAAGGCGTTGTTTGATACGCGGACGGCGCTGGTCTAGCTATTTCGCGTGGCGCGGCTGAGCCAAAATGCTGGTACCATACCGTGGATAAGCAGTTTCACAGGTTTGGGGGATGGCATGGCAACCATCGCGATTATCGGCGCACTCGAAAAAGAGGTCGCGCAGATCAAGGAAGAGCTGAGTGGCGCGCATGAGGCGCAGGAGGCTGGTCTGATCGTCGTGAGCGGCGAGCTCGGCGGTTTGACGGTTGTCGCCACGACAGCAGGCATGGGCACGGTGAATGCCGCGGCGGCAACGCAACATCTCATCAGCAAATATGACCCGCAGGCTGTCGTTTTCTCCGGTATCGCGGGTGGTTTGAATCCCAAGCTCCACATCAACGACGTGGTCATTGGTGCATGCCTGCGCTATCTGGATACCGATACGGCGCTCATCGCGGAGTCCGCGCCAGGACTCGAGGAGTTTGCCTCCACGCCGGCGCTGGTCGACGTCGCCGCTTCCGTACTTGCCGAGCATGGCTTTGCCGACGCCTTGGTAGATGAGGCTGCCTCGGGCGAAGACCCCAAGCAGTTCCTGCGTGGCACCATTGCCACGGGTGACCGCTTTGTAACCGGTGATGCTATGCGCAACGCCGCGATTGAGGCCACGCATGCCGATTGCGTTGAGATGGAGGGCGCTGCAATTGCCCATATCGCGACCAAGAACGGTGTCGATTGCCTGGTGTTGCGCGCTATCAGCGATAATTGTGACGAGGCGTACGACGCGTTTTGCGAGCGCGAGTTCGATCTGGATGAGTATGCCCGCACGGCGAGTGGCATTACGCTCGACATTGTTCGCCGCATTGCCGCCGCGCAATAGCGCGCCCGTTTTGTAAGAACCTACGACCAAGGAGTGTCCATGGCCGATTCCATTAACTACCAGCTTGCCAAGTTCGTCGCCAGCTACGGCAAGGTTTCGCAGATTCCCGAGTCCACCTGTCCCGAGGTGAGCTTTGTCGGCCGCTCCAACGTGGGCAAGTCGTCGATCATGAACAAGCTCTTTGGTCGCAAGAACCTCGTCAAGGTTTCGAGTACGCCGGGCAAGACGAGCAACATCAACTTCTTTGAGGCTGACGACGTGCACTTCGTCGACCTGCCGGGCTACGGTTTCGCCCGCCGTTCCAAAGCCGAGCGCGATCGCTGGGCAGAGCTCATCGGCGACTTCTTCGACTCCGAGCGCAGCTTTAACCTAGTCGTGTCGCTCGTGGATATCCGTCACGACCCGAGCAAGCTCGACCACGATATGATCGACTACCTGCAGGGCAACGAGTTTAACTTCATCGTCTGCCTCACCAAGGCCGACAAACTCAGCCGCACCCAGCAGGCCCGCCAAGCAGCAGCCATCAAAAAGCAGCTCAACGTCCCGGCTGAAAACGTGATCATCACAAGCTCCCAAACCGGCACCGGCATCGACGAGCTGAAAAAGCGCATCGCCGAGGCTTGCCTCTAGGACGTGCCCAACCCCAGCAAGAGCCCCCATCAATAAAAGGCCAAAACATCAGCCCGGCGACTTTCCAGAGCGTAGGTCCCTGCAGGCATCCTCAGCAAGGTTAACGTAGGGACGGTCGGGGTGTTCCCCCAAAATCATTCCGCAGCGCGAAGGCCCCTTGTCCGCTGCTCCGCAGGAGCAGGAC
>CAKUEZ010000137.1 GCA_934646965.1 uncultured Collinsella sp.
CAAGTGTCGGCAGCTGGGGACGTTCCTTTTGGGCCGGCAGTCTGGGACACTCCTTGTGGGTTTGCGAGCTATTTGTTCGTTTGTCGACGTGGGGGTGTTCATTCGTCGACTTCTTGGGCTGTGGTGCTCTGCTGTTTCTGTGGCGGTAGCGGGCGCTTGGCTCAAAATGGCGGATTTGCTGTCTATGTCTACCTGCGGTTTCTTTGCAGTGCGCTTATTCGGTCAAGCATTCCGTCAAGTATTTGGTCAGCATTTGGTCTGCAGCCGCGGACTCGTTTTGTCAACGCTGGACGCGGCCGTTCGACCTCCTCGTATGCTCAAATCGAGGTCCATCGATTTGAGGAGGATGCCATGACTGACCATGTTTTTGACCGAGCGCATCTGGCAGAAGCCGTCGGCAACGATATTACCGACATGGCTCATTTTTGGATGCTGCGGAAGTTCCAGTTTTTGGAGCCGGCGCGCGAGCAGTTCGAGATCATCGTCGACCCGTGGCTCAGCTATTGCGAGGAACCTTCTCAAAACGAAATCATGGCCTATAACATGGCGTTTACCGACTGGCTGCTCTTTGAGCGTCCCTACCACCATGGCGCGACGCTGCTCGAGCTGTATGTGGACGAGCCGCCGGCGTCAATTTCGCCTGCTTCGCTCGAGCGACTTAAGCAGGTGCGCGACACGCAGTATTTCTCGCGCTTTGGCATTCTGGACAAGGATCCCGCGACTGGCATGGTCGTGCTGAAGGACACACGCACCGACCGTCGCTTTGACGTCTACGACCCTCACATCGTGCAAAAGGAGCACTGGAGCGATGGCGCCATCGCGGTGCGCCTCGCGTGCGTGGACGATGTCTGGCTGACGGCGGGGCAGCTCTACCTGTATGACATCGCGCGCCTGTGCGACACGGCAGTCGATGGGCCGGGTGCGGTGCATCCAGAGGACCTGGAGGACGGTTTCGATACCTCGTGCATCAGCTTTTACCTGCGCCTGGTCCGCGACGTCATGGGGGCACAGGGACGATACGTGAAGTCGCTCAACATCTACGAACAGGAGTGGGATTAGGGGACGGTTGATGTGTCTCGATCTGTAACATCATGGGGTCGTTCGGGCTCGTAACTGTTACAGATCGAGACGGAAGGTTGGCTGCTGCCGAAAGATCTTGTTCTGCAACATCTGGGGCTCAAATGCGGTTCTCCTGTTACAGATCGAGATGAACGGATGCGGCGGGCAACAGAGACGATGGTTTGTTTGTCCGATTAGGTGGTGATGGAAGTGTCCAATACCGTCTGTAAACACAAGCATGCGACTCGCAACACGCTGGCGCGAAATAGGATGCTCGCCCGGTTGAAGGTTTCGGCCGAGCGAGGAGTGCTGCTATCAACCCACGATAATGCTGAGCTCATGTGGCTGCGGCGTCATGTGGGAACCGATGATATCGCGGAGCCCGAGCCGCACCTGTTCTGTTTTCAGGATGATTGGGATGCGCTGACGCCGTCGGAGCGGGCGCTGCGGACCATCAAGGGCCTTGCGGAGTTTCATCCCGATTGGGCGTTTTGGGGATATGACGCGGCACTCGTGTGGGGCTTGGAGGTGCCGAATGATTTGCTCGGTCCGCGTTTTCTTGTTAAGACGGGCTGCTCGGCGGCGCTGAGCAGTGGGTGTAGGTTGCTGCGCCCGCAGATGGCGGGTGCGCTTGAGCGTGTCGACGGTGTGCGGGTGACGCCGTTTTGGCGCACGGTGGAGGAATGCCTGCTGCGCGCGCCGTTTTCATATGGGCTGGCGATTGCCGATTCTGCCTTGCGGGCGAAGGGCTTGTCGCGCGATGAGCTGTGTGAGCGGCTACGTGCCGATTGCGATGGTCGGCGTGGGTATCGCAGAGCGCAGGTGATTGCGTCGCATGCGGACGGGCTATCCGAAAATGGCGGCGAGTCTCGCTTTCGGGCGTTCTTTATTGCGTACGGCTTTCCGGTGCCACAGTTGCAAGTGGAGTTTCGCGACCCGCTCGATCTGAGCCAGGTGTTTCGGGTCGACTATTTTTGGAAGCTTGAGGACGGGACGTGTGTAATTGGCGAGCTCGACGGAAAGGGGAAGTATACGCTGCAGACCGGCGAGAGCCGGAAGTCCGTCGACCCGTTTGTGGCGGAACGTCAGCGAGAATCCCATCTAACGATGCTCGGGCACAAGGTACTTCGGTTTACGTTCGATGAGCTCAAAGACCCGGGGAAGCTGGTCGAGAAGATGAGGCTGGCGGGTATTCCTCAGCAGGCTGATTTGGCTGAGGAATGGCGGCGCCAGTGGTATGGGCGCTGAGAGGGTTTGTCTCGATCTGTAACACCTGGGGGGGCGTTTGGGGCCGTAGCTGTTACAGATTGAGATGAACGGGCGCGGGGCTGTCCGAATGTCTCGATCTGTAACATCTGGAGACGATTCAGGTCCGTAGCTGTTACAGATTGAGACGGAAGGTTGACCGCCGGTGAAAGATCTCAATCTGTAACATCTAGCAGGCAGAAACCGGTCTACCTGTTACAGATCGAGATATTGGCCGACGGGGTTGGGAGAATGTCTCAATCTGTAACAGTAAGGGGTCCAAAAACGTGCGCCTGTTACAGATCGAGACATTTCCCGGATGTCATCGGGGTGGGATTGCGACACATTCCGTCTCCCGCATCTCATCTTCTCTCCGTTAACCGATATGTCCGCGGCAACCCTGCCGTGCTGGGTGATAATGGACAAATGTTCATGTTAATCGTGAGGGAGGAGCTTGATATGGCGTCTGCCGATCGTCCTACGTTGTTTATCAATGCGACCGTTCTGGATGGTTCGGAGCATATGGAGCCGCGGCCCGATATGGCCGTGGCTGTTGAGCGCGGCGTCATCACCTGGATTGGCCCGAGTGCCGTGGCGCAGGCGCCGGCGGGTGCCGAGGTCATCGACCTGGGCGGCGCGTACCTCATGCCGGGCCTCATCAACATGCACGTGCATCTGTGCGGTTCGGGCAAGCCGGTCTCGGCGGGTGATGCGGGCGCGCTCATGAAGAAGCTCGATAATCCCGTGGGCCGCGCCATCGTTCGTCATATCCTCAAGGGCAGCGCCCAACAGCAGCTGGCGAGCGGCGTGACCACGGTACGCGGCGCAGGTGACCCGCTGTTTGCCGACATCGCCGTACGCGACGCCATCGATGCCGGTAAGTATCAGGGTCCGCGCCTGGTGGCGCCGGGCACGGGCGTCACGGTGCCGGGCGGCCATGGCGCAGACCTGTTCGCGCAGGTGGCCAACAGTCCCGCCGAGGCAGCCGAGCAGGTGCGCGACCTGTACGCGCGCGGCGCCGACGTCATTAAGCTGTTCGTGACGGGTGGTGTGTTCGACGCGACCGAGGTAGGCGAGCCTGGCGTGCTGCGCATGCCAGTCGATGTCGCCACGGCGGCGTGCAAGGCAGCGCACGAGGTCGGTCTCCCGGTTATGGCTCATGTCGAGAGCACCGAGGGTGTGGAGGCTGCGCTTCAGGCGGGTGTCGACACGATCGAGCACGGCGCTCCGATGACGCCCGAGATCCTGGAGCTGTATCGCGGCGCTGCAGGTACGCAGCTCGACGGTCGCGCGCCGAGCGTGACCTGCACAATCAGCCCGGCGCTGCCGTTCGTGCTGCTCGATCCCGAGAAGACCCATTCGACCGACACGCAAAAGAAGAACGGCGACATCGTATGCTCGGGCATTATCGAGAGTGCTCGCGCTGCCCTGGATGCCGGCGTCAAGGTGGGCTTGGGCACGGACTCGAGCTGCCCGTTCGTGACGCAGTACGACATGTGGCGCGAGGTGGCTTACTTTGCCAAGTACGTTGGCGTGAGCAATGCCTTCGCACTGCATACCGCCACGCAGGTCAATGCCGAGCTGCTGGGCCTGGGCGGCGAGACCGGCACGATCGAGTGCGGCAAGGCGGCCGATATCCTGGTGACGCGTGAGAATCCTCTGGACGATTTGGCGGCCCTGCGTGAGCCGATGCACGTGATGTGCCGCGGTGACCTGGTGCGCAAGCTGAAGGTCAAGCACATTGCCGAGGTGGACACCGAGCTCGACGCGATCATGGCCATGCCTGCCGGGGCACTGGCCGAGGAGCTTGCCCGCGACGGCGTGGCGTAGGCGCTGACGTAACGGGGCGAGGGCTTTATCGTCAAATGCCGTCGCCCTATGAAAAAAGCCGAGGTCTCAACACGAGACCTCGGCTTTATTATCGACAAATACGCAAGATGCGGGACAAACACTTCGGGTGAGCGTGTCCCATGTACGGGCGCTAGGAGCGGGTTTCCATCTTGGCGTGGCACTTGGGGCAGGTGACGCGGATCTTGCCCTTGCCCTTGGGAACGGAGAGCATCTGGCCGCAGTTGGGGCACTTGAGGTATGCCGTGGTCTTTCGACCCTTCCACATCTTCTTGGCCGTGCGCTTGGCACGCTCCAGGTCCTCTTTGCTGGTGCCGGCTGCGCGCGAGGCGTTGGCCACCGCGGCACCGCCGCCCAGGCTGGCGACAAACTTGCCCAGGCCGGGGACATTTGTGGTCGCAGCGACAAAAGCCTCGTTCTCTTTACGGCGCGCATCGACGTTTTTAGACAGGCCGCGCAGCACGCCGATGGCGATGACGGCGATGGCGATCCAGCTGAGCCACTGGATGCGAGCCATCGAGCCGATCATTGCGATGATGACGCCGGCAAAGCCCAGCACGATGGTAAGTTCGTCGGCGCCGTTGCGACCTTTCATAAAGTCATTCATGCGAATTGCCTTTCATTCGATCTTCTGCACGCCTTTATACCCCTTTTGGTGCATTGGGGACAGGTCAATCTGCACCAAGGTGGCGCAAACGTACCTGTCCCCGACACACCAATTACTTGGCGAGTTTGTCGACGACGCGTTCGATCTCGGCGAGCTTGGTGGCCTTGAGTTCCTCATCGCCCGATTCAATTGCCGAGGTCACGCAACCCTCAATGTGAGCCTTGAGCACATCGGCATTGATGCGCGCGATGAGTGCCTGCGTGGCCATGAGCTGCGTGGAGATGTCGACGCAGTAGCGATCCTCCTCGACCATCCGCAG
>CAKUEZ010000138.1 GCA_934646965.1 uncultured Collinsella sp.
CAGCATGGGCTGCGGCGTGTCGTCCCTAAAACCGACGACGGTGCAGACTCCCTGACCCGGATGAATGACGTGTTGACCGATTGAGAACATGCTACCTCCAACTTATACGAATTTACGTATGTCTAGAATAACACGCTGACGTGCGCAAACCTTCACTTTATGCAGGAAAAGCACACAACTCCGATAGGTTAGAGTATTCGATAAAACGCACGGCTCATCCACATGTTTATGCATCTTCAGCACGTGCATAATCTGCAGGCAGACTGCCATCTTTGAGTTTCTCAACGCAAGCTGTAGTCAATTTTGTGCATATGCAATATCAATCAACTTTACCCTGCGATAGTATGCGCCGCTTGTGATAGAGTGCTACAAACTCTGGCTTTTGCCCTACGAGTGACCAAGAGCTCGGGGGCTTTAACACAAGGAGGATCTATGCCCGAGAAGATTGAAGAGCTGCTACGCGCTGCGCTTGCTGCGGCCCAGGAGGCCGGCGACCTTTCCGCATTTGAACTTGACGATTGCGCTATCGAGCGACCGGCTGACACTTCTCATGGCGAGTGGACCTCCACCATGGCCCTGAAGTCCGCCAAGCTGGCTCACTGCGCCCCGCGCAAGATCGCCGAGGCCGTCGTTGCCCATATGCCCGAGGACCCCGCGATCGAGAAGGTCGAGATCGCTGGCCCCGGTTTCATCAATTTCTACCTCTCCGTTGCCGTCAAGAACGCCATCTTTGGCGAGGCCCGCGAGAAGGGCATGGACTTCGCGAAGTCCAACGTCGGTGGCGGCCTGAAGACCCAGGTCGAGTTCGTCTCCGCCAACCCCGTCGGCCCCATGCACATTGGCCACGGCCGCTGGGCCGCTCTGGGCGACTCGCTCTGCCGCGTCATGGACCACGCCGGCTACGACATCCAGCGTGAGTTCTACATCAACGACCACGGTTCCCAGATGAACACCTTCGGCAACTCCATCAGCACGCGCTACATGCAGCTTGCCGACATCATCGCCAAGCAGGGCGTGGATATCGACGAGGCTCACAAGATCCTGGTCGCCGACCGCGACGCCTTTGTTGCCGACGAGAACGACGAGCATCCCGAGACCCATCCCTACCAGGACAACTTTGCCGAGACCCTGGGCAAGGACTCCTACGGCGGCGACTACATCATCGACGAGGCTGCCGAGTTCTGGCGCACCGACGGCGACAAGTGGGTCGACGCCGATCCGCAGGAGCGCATGGAGAGCTTCCGCGAGCGCGGCTACGTGAAGATGGTCGACAACATGCGCGACCTCTGCCACGCCGTCAACTGCGACTTCGACCGCTGGTACTCCGAGCGCTCCCTGTACGTGAAGGATATCGAGGGCGAGACCGCCGGCACCTCCGCCGTCGACCGCGCTTTTGAGAAGCTCGACAAGATGGGCTACCTCTACACCAAGGACGGCGCCCTGTGGTTCCGCTCCACCGATCTGGGCGACGACAAGGACCGCGTCCTGGTCAAGTCCGACGGCGAGTACACCTACTTCGCCTCCGACGTTGCCTATCACTGGGACAAGTTCCAGCGCGTCGACCACGTCATCGACATCTGGGGCGCCGACCACCACGGCTACATCGAGCGCGTCCGCTGCGTCTGCGACGCCCTCGGCTACCCCGGTAAGTTCGAGGTTCTGCTGGGCCAGCTCGTCAATCTGCTGCGCAACGGCAAGCCCGTCCGTATGTCCAAGCGCAAGGGCACCATGGTGACCCTGCAGGAGCTCGTCGACGAGGTTGGCTCCGACGCCGCCCGCTACACGCTCATCTCCAAGAGCTCCAACCAGATGGTCGACTTCGACATCGAGGCCGTTAAGAAGCGCGATAACTCCAACCCGGTGTACTACGTGCAGTACGCTCACGCCCGCGTGTGCTCCATCCTGCGTCGTGCCGCCGACGTCACCGCCGAGCAGGCCGCCGAGATGGGCATGAAGGCCGTCGCCGAGAAGGCCATCGGCGAGAACGTCGATTACTCGCTGCTGACCGATCCGACCGAGCTTGCCCTTTCGCGTAAGCTCAACGAGCTCACCGACCTCATCGGCAGCTGCGCTCGCGACCGTGCTCCGTTCCGTCTGACGCACTTTGCCGAGGAACTCGCTGGCGACTTCCACAGCTTCTATGCTGCCTGTCAGGTGCTGCCGAGCGAGGGCCGTCCCGTCGACCCCGAGCTCTCGCGCGCCCGTCTGGCCGCTTGCGACGCCGTCCGCGTGACGCTCGCCCTGGTGCTTACCCTCGTTGGCGTTTCCGCACCCGAGCAGATGTAATCTACGGGTCGTTTGACCGAGTAAGATCGGCTTAGTTGAGCCTTATGAGCCCGATCTCCCGCGTGGAGGTCGGGCTTTTTGCGTTTGGCGGTGCTTTTTGGTGTGTTGGGAAATGCTACTAAATTACAACTATACCGGTTTACGGGGCTGAATCGCCGACTGGCGACCATAGCGCCAAGAGCGAAATTAAAACCGCAGGTAGACGGCTTGACGTATTTCGAAAATGCAGGGTATGGTTGGTGTGCGCCATTCTGGCCCCGTAAACCGACATAGTTTTGAAAAATGATCCCTTGGGGACGGAGGAAAACGGATCATTTTTGTCTCGTGGAGGGCTGGCACGGACCCGTCCGCCACGAATTGTGCCCATCTCCTACGTTTACTCGCATACCCCGAACCATGCCGAAAAGTTCGATATAAAAACCGCAGGTAGCGGACTCGCTGTTTTTGAAAATGTAGGGGTATGGTCGGGGGTACCGAGGTAAACGTAGTAGATAAGCGCGTTTCGTGGCGCAGCGATTCCAGGCGACATGGTTATGCTCCCGAGTCGCTCCATTTCAAGGGGCCTTAGAGGAAGAGTGTTCCTTTTGACTAGTCGTTTAAGAACGTCCCCAATGACTAAGTTGCAGGTGGTGGCGGTTGTGTTACACTAACGCTGCGTATTTGACGCAATCATCTCGATACAGATCAATGATGCACGTCGGCATTTGACGGAGCTAGACTGTTTAGCCGCCCTGAAGGTATATGCAGGGAGCATGTGATCACAGGGCTTGAAAAGAAAGTTGAGCAAACACTGTGTCTGATCAACAGCGAGAAAACGAAATAACGACGGCGCCAACCGCTCCCGCTGCACCGGTTGCGTCGGACCAGGCCGTGATGCCTGCGCCGGTGCAGGCCTCGGTCGCTGAGGCCCCCAAGGCCGCTTCGACGCCTGCATCTGCTGCGGCTGAGAAGGCCGCGCCCGTGGCTTCGGCCACCGGAGAGGACGCCGCGCCCGTAAATCCCAAGCGTACACGCCGTGTGGCCAAGCCGGCAGCGGACGGCGAAGAGGCCGCAAAGCCCAAGCGTCGAACCACGCGTACGACGCGAGCCAAGCGCACCGTTGCGGCTGATTCCTCGGCGCCGATTTCCGACGAGGTCGCGCAGGCTCGCGCACTCGCGCAAATCAGCGAGGCTCAGGTGGTGCGCGCCCGCCGTCGTGCCGCTGAGCGTGAGGCTGCGGCGCTGACCGAGTTGGCAGCGCCGGTCGCTTCCGAGGCGCCCTCGACTCCCGAGGTTCGCGTTGCCGATCAGCCGGCGGAGAAGCCGGCTCCCCGCACGCGTCGCCGTGCCACCCCCAAGTCCCAGCAGGATGCTGAGCAGGCGGCCCCTGAGGCCGTCGAGGCTCTGGCTCGTTCCGCAGCGGGGGAGAGCGCGCAGGCCTCTGAGTCTGCAGCGCACTCCGAGACCAGCGAGGCTCCTGTGGTCGATCCCGCCCTGCGTCCGCACCGTCGCGGCCGCAAGCCTAAGGCTTTCGTGGAAGCCGAGAAGGCCGCCGCTGCCGCAGCAGCAGCTCAGAGCGCAGCGGTGAATGCCGAGTCCGCGCCCGTCGCCGACGCTCCTGCCCAGGACACAGCATCCACCGAGGTCGCCGTATCTGCCGATGCCGAGCCCGCCGATGTCCGTCCCGGTCGCAGCCGTCGTACCGCTCCCAAGCGCGCGACCAAGGTAAAGGGTACGAAAAAGGGCGCGTCCGAGGATGCTGTCAACGACGCCGCCGAGGCAATCGCCGACGCCGCCTCCGAAGCCGAGAACGCCGATCAGCCGGCAAGCGAGAAGCCCAAGCGCACCCGTAAGAAGTCCACAAAGGCCAAAGCCGCCGAGCAGCAGGCCGACGCTGAGCCCGGCTCCGACACCGACACCAAGTCCGGCGGCGAGGCCCCGGCCAATACCGACGCCCCCGCAGCCGATGGCGCGGCGCCCGCCGAGACCGAAGAAAACGCCCGCCCCAACCGTCGCCAGCACAAGCGCAACGACGAGCGCAACGACCGCAAGGACGAGCGCAACAACGACCGTCGCAACCGCCAGCGCGATCGCAAGCAGCGCAACAAGGAGCGCAACGCCGCCCCGACCGAGCCCACGCTTTCGCGCGAGGAGCTCGCGGCCATGAAGGTCGCCGAGCTGCGCGAAAAGGCCAAGGAGTTCGAGATCGAGACGACCGGCAAAAAGAAGGCTGAGCTCGTCGAGGAGATCTACACCACTGCCGCGAAGGCCGAGGGCTTCCGCGATATCAAGGGTATCCTGCAGATTCGCCCGGACAGCTCCGGCATCATCCACGCCCACGGCTACATGAAGTCCAACGACGACGCCTTTGTGCCCGCCTACCTCATCCGCTCCGCTCGCCTGCGCACGGGTGACGTCATCGAGGGCTCGCTGCGTCCTTCGCGCGGCGGCGACAAGCGTGCCGGCCTCGCCAAGATCACGACCGTCAACGGCATAGATCCCGAGCAGATTCGCAACCGCCCCAAGTTTGGCGACCTCACGCCGGTCTATCCCAACGAGCCGCTGCGTATGGAGCACGGCAAAGATTCCATCACCGGTCGCGCCATCGACATCGTTTCGCCGATCGGCAAGGGCCAGCGCGGCCTGATCGTGTCGCCGCCCAAGGCCGGCAAGACCACGATCCTCAAGAAGATCTGCCAGTCCATTTCGATTAACAACCCCGAGGTGCACCTCATCTGCCTGCTCGTCGACGAGCGCCCCGAAGAGGTCACCGACATGCAGCGCTCCATTAA
>CAKUEZ010000139.1 GCA_934646965.1 uncultured Collinsella sp.
GGAAGCGGCTGTGCTTCCGCAGTCGGCGACGCCCGCTGCAGCGAAGGCTGCATTGGCTGTGGCGCCTGCGTCACGGCCTGCCCCCACGGTGCCATCGCACTGGTCGATGGCGTCGCCCGCGTGGACCGCTCCAAGTGCACGGGCTGCGGCCTGTGCGGTATGGCGTGCCCGCAGCGCGTGATCGCCTTCGTCCCCGGCTACCAGAACATCCTGGTGCGCTGCAACAACACCGATAAGGGCGCCATTGCCCGCAAGATCTGCGACACGAGCTGCATCGGTTGCGGCATGTGCGCCAAAAAGTGCCCTGCCGGCGCTATCCGCATCGAGGACAACTGCGCCCATATCGACGGCGCGGACTGCCTGTCGTGCGGCATGTGCGCCGTCGTCTGCCCACATGGCGCCATTCACGACCGCACCGGCATCGCCGCCGGCGTGTAGAAGGGAATCACCATGGCACAGGAATTCACTTTTACCGTTAACGGCGTGGAGCGCACGACGACGGAAAACAAGCCGCTGCTGCGCTACCTGCGCGACGACCTGAACATCCACTCCGCCAAGGACGGCTGCTCCGAGGGCGCGTGCGGTACCTGCACCATCCACGTGGACGGTGCGGCCGTCAAGGCCTGCGTACTGACCACCGCCCTTGCCGCCGGCCGTAACATCGTGACCGTCGAGGGCCTGCCCCAGGACGTGCGCGAGGCCTTTGTGTACGCGTTTGGCGCCGTGGGCGCCGTGCAGTGCGGCTTTTGCATCCCCGGCATGGTCATGGCGGGTGCGGCGCTCATCGCCGAGGATCCCGAGCCCACCGAGGAGCAGATCAAGTACGCCATCCGCGGCAACGTCTGCCGCTGCACCGGCTACAAAAAGATCATCGAGGGCATTTCGCTGGCCGCTGCGGTGCTCCGCGGCGAAAAGCAGATCGATGAGGACCTGGAGCGCGGCGACGACTACGGCGTGGGCAAGCGCGCCTTCCGTATCGACGTGCGCAAGAAGGTACTCGGTGAGGGAAAGTATCCCGACGACATCGACGAGTACGATCAGCCGGGTCTGACCTATGCCAGCGCGGTGCGTTCCAAGTATCCGCGCGCCCGCGTGCTCTCCATCGACACCTCCAAGGCCGAGGCCCTGCCCGGCGTGGTGGGCATCCTGCGCGCCGAGGACGTGCCGGTCAACCAGGTCGGCCACCTTATCCAGGACTGGGACGTCATGATCGCCCAGGGCGATATCACCCGCTGCGTGGGCGACGCTATCGTGCTGGTGGTTGCCGAGGACGAGGCGACACTCGAGAAGGCCAAGAAGCTCGTGAAGATCGACTACGAGCCGCTGGAGCCCGTGCGTAATATTGTCGAGGCAAGGGCTGCCGACGCCCCGCGCCTGCACGACAGCTTCTTTGCCTTTGGCAATACCGTGGAGCTCAAGGACAACGTGTGCCAGAGCCGTCACGTGACGCGCGGTGATGCCGCCAAGGCGCTGGCCGAGAGCGCGTTTACCGTGACGCAGCGCTTTACCACGCCCTTTACCGAGCATGCCTTCTTGGAGCCCGAGTGCGCCGTGGCCTTCCCGTATAAGAACGGCGTCAAGGTGCAGTCGACCGACCAGGGCGCCTACGACACGCGCAAAGAGTGCGCCCACATGTTTGGCTGGGACAACGAGCCCGAGCGCGTGGTCGTCGAGACCATGCTCGTGGGCGGCGGCTTTGGCGGCAAGGAGGACGTGTCCGTCCAGCACCTGGCCGCGCTTGCTGCCTATAAGCTCCAGCGTCCTGTGAAGTGCAAGCTCACCCGCGCCGAGTCGCTCGCGTTCCATCCCAAGCGCCACGCCATGGACGGCACCTTTACGCTGGGTTGCGACGCCGAGGGCAACTTTACCGGCCTGGATTGCGAGATCAACTTTGACACCGGCGCCTATGCGTCGCTGTGCGGCCCGGTGCTCGAGCGCGCCTGCACGCATGCCGTCGGCCCCTACAAGTACCAGAACACCGACATTCGCGGCTTTGGCTACTACACCAACAACCCGCCGGCCGGTGCCTTCCGCGGCTTTGGCGTGTGTCAGTCCGAGTTTGCGCTCGAGAGCCTGATCGACCTGCTGGCCGAGAAGGTCGGCCTGGATCCGTGGGAGATTCGCTACAAGAACGCCATCGAGCCGGGCGAGGTGCTGCCCAACGGCCAGATTGCCGACTGCTCCACGGCGCTGAAGGAGACGCTGCTCGAGGTCAAGGATGCCTACTATGCGCATCCCGGCCACGCTGGCATCGCCTGTGCCATGAAGAATGCCGGCGTGGGCGTGGGCCTGCCCGATGCCGGTCGCTGCAAGATTCGCGTCGAGGGCGGCCGTGCCGTGGTCTATGCCGCCACGTCCGACATCGGCCAGGGCTGCAACACCGTCTTTTTGCAGGACGTTGCCGAGGCTTGCGGTCTGCCGCTGAGCTGCATTGCCAACGGCGAGTGCTCCACCGAGAACGCGCCCGATTCGGGTACCACGTCTGGCTCGCGTCAGACGGTCGTGACCGGCGAGGCCGTGCGCGGCGCCGCCTTCTTGCTGCGCGACGCCATGTTTGGCGTCGAGGCCGGCAAGCCCGCGCCTGCTGCCACGGTTGCCGCCCATGGCGACGGCGTCAAGATCGAGTACGACGACGGTCGCGCCTATCAGCTGCGCTCGCAGGAACTCGTCGCCGGTCAGGGCATGCATCCTCAGGACCCCGCGGCTGCCATCAAGGCGCTCGAGGGCTGCGAGTTTAGCTACGTGTACTTGGAGCCGACCGACAAGCTGGGCGCCGACGTGCCCAACCCCAAGAGCCACATCTGCTACGGCTTTGCCACGCATGTGGTCATCCTGGACGACAACGGTCGCGTGAGCGAGGTCTATGCCGCGCACGATTCAGGCAAGGTGGTCAACCCCATTTCGATCCAGGGCCAGATCGAAGGCGGCGTGCTCATGGGTATGGGCTATGCGCTTACCGAGGACTGGCCGCTCAAGGACTGCGTGCCCCAGGCCAGGTACGGCACGCTCGGGCTGTTCCGTGCGCCCGAGATTCCGGATATCCACGCCATCTACGTGGAGAAGGACGAGCTGCTGCCCGTGGCATACGGCGGCAAGGGCATCGGCGAGATCGCCACGATTCCCACGGCACCCGCCGTGCAGAATGCCTACCGCGCTTTCGACGGCAAGCTGCGCCCGGATCTGCCTATGGTGGATACGCCGTACAGCCGCGCCCGTCATCGCGGGTAGGGTAGGGCGCAGACGGCCATTGCTGACGGCCGTCTGCGCTCACCATCAACTGCATAAGCTGTGCCTCTAGCCCCGACTCCATCGCGAGCCGGGGCTTTTGCTTTGAAGCGGAAAGTGCGTCCCGGAATTCCCGTCCAGACTGGGACACGCTTTCCGGGGCGGCCCTCGGCGGAAACTGTGTCCCGGAATTCAGCTCCAGAACGGGACACTCGTTTCCGGTTGAAGTTTCGAGCGGAAAGTGCGTCCCAGAATCCGGGCAATTCGGTGATCCGGTGGTTGAGTGAGCGCCACGCCAAGGATGCCGAGCGTAAAACCTACAATGAAAACGGCGTAAAAACTGCATTGAGAATGGCGTAATTTCGC
Source organism: uncultured Collinsella sp. (assembly GCA_934646965.1). GTDB lineage: Bacteria > Actinomycetota > Coriobacteriia > Coriobacteriales > Coriobacteriaceae > Collinsella. Next base: position 3,592 of record CAKUEZ010000139.1, read on the forward strand.
AGGATGACGTCGCCCGCTGGTGCTGCAGGGCCGGTTAGCCTGCAAACCTTGGGCTTTTGGACGAGCTTGCACGAGAGACGGCACGCCAGTACGTGCGCTCGAAGGCCCGCGTTCGCGTGCGCCCCAAGCGCTACTTCTGTGACCCGTCGCTTGCGGCGGCGTTGCTGGGGCTAACCCTGAGCGGCTGCTTGGCGACATGCAGACGACGGGGCGAGAAACCTCAAGGCGCTGGAGAGGAAAGTGCTCTCCAATCCTGCCGCCCAGAATGCCGCACCGACGTTTTTGGCGGTCGTGGTTGGAAAGGGGAGCACCGCCTATACGCGCGACGACGGCGTGGCAGCGATCCCCATGGCGGCACTTGGGGCGTAGCGGTTTCGCGGGGGTGCCGTGTCGAGCCTGCACTACCGAAAATCCATTTGTTGAACCCGGCCCCCGTGAGTAGAATAAAGCCAGCGGCAGCCAAGTTTTAGCTTGCTGGGCAGCGCCGTTGCTTGGTCAAGGGGTCAATGCCTTAAAGGCAGCGACTTGTTATGCTTCGAATGCTGCTTGAGTGCCTCGGAAAGTTCGATAAGCGCCGTGAAGAGCAAGACCAAAGCAACCAAGAGCTCTACGAGCTCTGATGGGCCCGGGATGACCTCTGATTCAAGTCACCGGGCCTCAATTCTGTCTTGGCATGCGTTGCGGGCATGCGTTGCGCTTTCATTACCGAAAATCCATTTGTTAAACCCAATGTCCGTGGGTAGAATAGAGTCGACGGCAGCCCAAGTAGGGAAAGCTGGGCAGCGCCGTTGCTTGGATTAAGGGGTCAACGCTTTAACGGCGGCGACCCCTTTTACGTTGCTTCGAGCACTGCTTAAGCGCCTCGGAAAGTCCGATGAGCGCCGTGAGGAGCGAGACCAGAGCGGTCAGGAGCTTCACGAAGTCAATCAAATCGGTCATGGGCATCACCTCCCGTCGCATGGAGGGCACTGCCCGGCACATTGAACTGCCGTCAACAGCAATTATTCTATCAAATTGCAGCCATAAATACGAATATATGTTCGTTAATAGCAGCAACGTGACCATCTCGAAGCGCAACCATACGCAAGGATGCCAGAAGGCCGCGCTGGGCGCTTTCATGTCCGCACGGGCGCATATCCTTACGGCAATGTGGCCGCCTATGTAACGAGCGGCAGTTGACGGAGAAAGGCCCTGACCGTGCCAGACAAAAAGACGCCGGGTGTCTCGGCTATCGATACGACGAACTTTGCGCGCCAGATTGTGCTCGACTTTGAGTTTGCGCCGATGCCAAGGCAGCGCCAGCGCCGCGGGCTGCGCAACGAGATTATCGAGGTCGGCGCGGTCAAGCTCGATAACCGCGGCAACGTGATGGGCGAGTTCTCGCAGTTTGTGCAGACGGAATATGCCGAAGGCGTCGC
>CAKUEZ010000140.1 GCA_934646965.1 uncultured Collinsella sp.
CGCGAGTTCCGCACGAGCCGGAGAGCACTTAATGTGCTCTCCGTGCGAGCAGGACTGTAGAGCAGGAAACCTTGCATGTGCCCGCCCCGCCCCCGAGGGACATCTCTCGTGCAAAAACTGTCGCAGGGTAAAGTCCGAGGTCAGTGGCGTTTTATACCGAGAATTTCAAAAAAAGTTGAAAATTCATTACAAATTTGCGTTGACTTTAGGTAACTAAAGTTTCATACTCCTTTTCATCCACTGGGGGATGTGAACACGCACGGATCGTTCACATCATGATTGAAGAGGATTTCTCAGACATGTTCACGCATCAGCTAGACATTATCAGCGTAGTAATTATCTGATGCGGGTTAGCACATACAGCTAGCCCGTACGATAACGGGCGGCTGATGAAGATGAGGGCCGTCGAGCGCAACCGACGGCCCTCATCTTTTTTGTCTGAGCAGTTCTTTTTAGAGGAGGAAATGTAATGAACGGAGTTTTGCTCATGGTTGTGGCTGCGGCGGTGCTCGCCTGCGGCTATCTGGGCTACGGCCGCTGGTTGGCCAACAAGTGGGGCGTTGACAAAGAGGCCCTCACGCCGGCCAAGCGCATGAAGGACGGCAAGAGCTTCTCGCCCGTTTCCGCCTTCACCGCGTTCTCGCACCAGTTCAGCTCGATCTGCGGTGCTGGCCCTGTCACGGGTACGATCGTCGCCATGGCCTTTGGCTGGCTGCCCGTCGTGCTCTGGGTCCTCGTCGGCGGCATCTTCTTTGGCGCCGTCCACGACTTTGGTGCCCTGTACGCTTCGATGAAGAACAACGGCAAGTCGCTCGCTCAGCTCATCGAGAAGTACATCGGCAAGACCGGCCGTCGCCTGTTCCTGCTGTTCTGCTGGCTGTTCTGCATCATCGTCATCGCCGCTTTCACCGACATGGTCTGCAAGACGTTCATGTTCACCCCAGCCGTTGATGCCTCTGGCGCTGCTACCGGTGCCGTCGACTTCACCAAGTCCTATGCCGCCGGCTGCGCTGGTACCATCTCCATCCTGTTCACCTTCGTCGCTATCGCCTTTGGTTGGGCCCAGAAGAAGTTCAACCTCACCGGCGCTGCCGAGTTCGTCACCGGCGTGGTCCTCATGGTCCTCATGTTCGCCGTTGGTATGCAGTTCCCGGTCTACCTGGATAAGTTCCAGTGGTTCGCCGTCGTCATGGTCTACCTGGTCTTCGCCGGCGCTATGCCCATCCAGATGCTCAAGACCCCGCGTGACTACCTCACCTCGATCATGATGATCGTCATGATCGCCTGCGCTGTCCTCGGCATCGTCGTCCTGGGTGTTAACGGCCAGGCTACGATGACCGCTCCGGTCTTCACCGGCTTCTCCGGTGCCTCCGGCATGATGTTCCCGGTCCTGTTTGTCTCCGTTGCCTGCGGTGCTCTCTCCGGTTTCCACAGCCTCGTGTCTTCCGGTACCTCCTCTAAGCAGGTCGAGAAGGAGCAGGACGCCGTCAAGGTCGGTTACGGCGCTATGGTCGTCGAGTCCTTCGTCGGCATCCTTGCCATCATCGTCGCCGGCATCATGTTCTCCGACATGAACACCGCCGGTACCGGCGCTCTCAACGCTGGCGTCGCATCCACGCCGTTCCAGATCTTCGCCGCTGGCATCTCCCGCGGTATGCAGGCCTTCGGCGTTGACGGCACGCTCGCTACCGTCTTCATGACCATGAACGTTTCCGCTCTGGCCCTGACCTCGCTCGACGCTGTCGCCCGCATCGCCCGCACCTCGTTCTCCGAGTTCTTCGCCCAGACCAACGACGCTCTGGCCATCGAGTCCAAGGCCGGCTACATGAAGGTCCTCGGCAACCCCTGGTTCGCCACGGTCGTCACCCTGCTTCCCGGTCTCGCCCTCGCCTTTGGCGGTTATGCCAACATCTGGCCGCTCTTTGGTGCTTCCAACCAGCTGCTCGGCGGTATGACCATGATCACCCTCGCCGTGTTCTGCAAGTGCACCGGTCGCAAGGGTTGGATGCTCTACGTGCCCGTCGCCTTCCTGCTCTGCTGCACCTTCACCTCGCTGGTCCAGAGCGCCATGGGCTGCATGACCGCTGTCCAGGCTTACGGCTTCTTCGGCACCATCCCGGCTACCGCCACCACGGCTGCCGTCTCCGTCGCCGCCACCAAGGGTCTGCAGCTCGTCTTTGCGGTCCTGCTGATGGTCCTGGGCCTCATCGTTGCCGTCAACTGCCTCAAGGAGTTCTTCGGCAAGGAGGCCGGCTCCATGCCCGACGAGGAGCCCGAGTGGTCCGAGATGGGCAAGGCCGAGTATGGTCGCGCCGCTGCCGCCGAGGCCCCTGTCGACGCCGAGGCCGCCAAGGCCTAGTCGATCGGACGGGTTGTACTCCTCATCTATATGACTCGGAAAGGCCGGGTCCGCAGAGCGCGGGCCCGGCCTTTTTCTTGCGAAAAAGAGCAATGCTGAGGCTGTTCTCGCAGATGTTTTGCGTGGATGGCGGCGCGCGTTGTACCATATGGACGTATATGTGTGCATATGAAAGGGGCCCCGTGGCCAAGACGGTATATTCCGATAACCAAAACAATGTCGACGCTCTGGCCGAGCGTTTGAGTGGTCAAACGTCGCTTTCTGCCGAGCGGGCGAAGCTCGTTGCTTACGATCTGCTTTGCCGCAAAGCGCTCAAGATTAAATCGAGCGCGCTGGCGCAGATTTTCCGCTCCGTCGATAAGGAATGCGACACCAAGGCGATGCGCGACGAGCTCATCGCGGCAAAGATCGTGACCAAGATCGAGGGCAGTGGCATTAACGGGCGCCCGGCGTTTTATACCATCAATGCCGAGATCCGCGATACGCAGGAGCAGCCTGTCGAGGTTGCCAAAGAGGCTTCCGTCGATAATTCCTCTGAGATGCCTGCTGCGGAAGAAGCTGCCCCGCGTGAGCATATCGATACAGACGAGCTACTTGACGAGCATGTCGTGCGTGCCTTTACGGCCAAGGCAGGCCGAGGCGGCTTTGGCGGAGGCGGCAAGCGCGATGCGCAGCGCCGCGCCCAGCAGGAGCGCTTCCGTCGTGCCGTTGCTCAAAAGGATGAGACGGATGCTGAGACCGCCGAGGAAAAGCCCGTCGAAGCGCAGGAACCGGCTCGTGCTCAAGAGCATGTTGAGTCTCAGGAGCCCAAACGTCGTCGCGGCGCTCACTTTAAGGCTGCGCAACAGGACGTCGAGCATGAGGCCGAAGGGCATGCCGATGTTGCAGACGATGTTGAGGAGTCTGCCAAGAAGGCCCCGGGTTCGTGCCGTCCCGGGCGCGGTTTTGCCGGGCGCGCATATCCCGTAAAGCGCCAGGAGAAGAACGAGCCAGCTTCGACCGTTCAGGCCGAAAAGGCCGAAAAAAATGAGAAAGCCGCTGAGCCGGCGGCCTGTGAGCAGAAGCCTGTTGAGCCGCAGCCTGTGGTTGATGCCGAGGTCAAGGGCCAGCAGCCTGCGGGCGAGCAGGCGGGGGAGAGCGCCTCGAGCAAACCCCGTCGACGCCGTCATCGCGGGGGCCGCGGCTCCCATGCCGAGGCTGCAACCGAGAAGACTGCGCCGCAGAACGAGGATACGAAAGCCGGGGTTGCTTCGGAGCAGCCTAAACGCCAGCCGACAAAGGAGGGCAAGCCCGAGCATTCGCAGAAGCAGGCGCCTACGTCGAAACGTGAGCGCAATACCCAGGGCGATTCTAAGCGCAAGTCTCAGAAGAAACCCGAGCCTGCCGCAGCAGATACGGCTGCCCAGCAGGCCGAGGCGACCGGCCATGGCGAGGTTTCGGCGTTTGCCCTGGCCCGCGTTTTGGGCAGGCAGCTGCTCAAGGTCGTTCCCACGCCCACGGCGCTCTCCAAGATTAAGGAGCAGCAGACTCAAATCGTTAAGGTCGAGGGCAAGGACGGCAAAAAGGCTCCGCAGCGCACTCAGCATAACGAGATGTCCAATCGCAAGATTGCCGAGGAGATCGCAATCATCCAGGCTTGGATTGAGCAGAATCGCGGAGCCGACACGCCGGTTGCCTCGCGTCGCCAGCGCGCCTATCAGATCTTCAATGACGAGAAGGCCTTTGACGGCAAGCATGGTGAGCGTTTGATTAGGCGTATGACCGAAAAGGGCATCAGCATGCAGGCGATCAAGGTCGCCCCCAACCGCCCCGTGCACTTTACGGGCTTCTTTACGCTGGGCGCCGACAAGCCGTTCATTATGGTCGAGAACCTGGACACCTACGACGAGATCGTCAAGCTCCTGCGCGGTCGCAAGCACGCCAAGCTCTTTGGCACCAAGGTCGGCGGTGTCATCTTTGGTGGCGGCTGCAAGGCGAGCGTCTCGCACGCGCTGGACGATTATCTGGCCGAGATCGGCTATCGCTTTAACTACGTCTACTACGTGGGCGATATCGATCGCGAGGGCGCCCGCATTGTCGAGCAGGCCCGCAATGCCAATGTGGTTGAGATTCGCCTGCATGCCGGTATGTATCGTGCGATGCTTGCCGAACATAAGCGCCGCGTGAAGGCCGGCGGAGAGTGTGAGCCCGCGGCGGCCAACCAGGGTGTGCCGCAGAACCTGGCGGCGACGATCAAGGACCTGCCCATGGTTACGCGTGTGCAGTTCCGCAACGTGCTGCGCGAGGGCGGGCGTATTCCGCAGGAGATCCTGATGACCGCCGACTATCGGGATGGCGACTCGGGAAGCTTCGACCGCATGCTTAACAACTAAGGCGTTCGGCCCCGGGAGAGCGGGGACACCGGCTTAGGTTTCCTGCTCTACAGTCCTGCTCACGACGGAGGCCACATTAAGTGGCCTCCTGT
>CAKUEZ010000141.1 GCA_934646965.1 uncultured Collinsella sp.
TCGACCATGCAGGTTACCGCCGAGGCCCTGGGCCTTATGCTCCCCGGCACGGCTCTGCTGCCCGCCACCAGCTCCGACCTGCGTGAGTTCGCCCGCGAGGCCGGCCGCCAGTCCGTGTGGCTCTCCGAGCACAGCCTGTGCCCGCGCGACATCGTGACCAAGGAGTCCTTCGAGAACCTCATCATGGTCCACGGCGCCATCTCCGGCTCCACTAACTCGCTGCTGCACATCCCCGCGATCGCCCGTGAGTTTGGCATCGAGATGTCCGCCGACGACTTCGATCGTCTGCACCGTGGCGCCCACTACCTGCTCAACGTTCGTCCCGCAGGCGAGTGGCCGGCGCAGTTCTTCTACTATGCGGGCGGCGTGCCGCGCATCATGGAGGAGATCAAGTCGATGCTCCACCTCGACGTTATGACCGTCACCGGCAAGACCCTCGGCGAGAACCTCGAGGACCTCAAGAACAACGGCTACTACGAGAAGTGCGGTCGCTACCTGGAGAAGTGGAACCTCAAGCGCGAGGACATCATCCGTCCGTTCGACCAGGCCTTTGGCACCGACGGCTCCATCGCCATTCTTCACGGCAACCTTGCCCCCGAGGGCGCCGTCGTAAAGCACACCGTCGTTCCACGTGAGATGTTCCAGGCCACGCTCAAGGCCCGTCCGTTCGACTGCGAGGAGGACGCCATCCATGCCGTCCTGACGCACGAGGTCAAGCCCGGCGACGCCGTCATCATTCGCTACGAGGGCCCCAAGGGTTCCGGCATGCCCGAGATGTTCTACACCACCGAGGCTATCGCCAGCGATCCCGAGCTGGGCGCGAGCATTGCCCTGATCACCGACGGCCGCTTCTCCGGCGCCTCCAAGGGCCCGGCTATCGGCCATGTTTCGCCCGAGGCTGCCGTGGGTGGCCCGATTGCCCTGATCGAGGAGGGCGACCTCATCCAGATCAACATCCCCGAGCGTTCGCTGTCCATCGTGGGCATCGCCGGCAAGGAGATGGAGCCGGCCGAGGTCGACACCGTCCTGGCCGAGCGTCGCGCCGCTTGGAAGCCCAAGGCTAACCGCTATACCTCCGGCACGCTCAAGTTCTTTACCGAGCATGCAGTTTCCGCCATCCAGGGTGGCTACATGGAGTAGCGCCCGGGCGCATCGAATTCTCCTCTCATAGATGCGCGGCAGAAGGCCCCGAGTTCATACGAGCTCGGGGCCTTTTTCGTTTGGGTTGAGGACGCATTGCCGGACGATAAGCATTTGCGTCTGACTTTTGGCCGTACGAAAGCGTGATTTGCGTTGCATTTCCGTACGCAAATCAGACGAAAACCGTTTGCGTCTAGTTTAAAACCGTATGCAAACGATTTTCGTCTTTTGGGCTGGGGCTTCTCTACAGCTCAGCCTCCAGTTCGGCTTTATGATCGTTGAGATAGTCGCGCATGTAGGGGATGGCGAACGACACCTTACCGTAAGAGGGTGCCTCAATAATCGATTCTCTGAGCAAGCGGCTGCGGATGGAGCTCACCTGCTGAGGCGTTTTGTTTAGGTCGTCGGCCACCATGCTGGTCGAACATGTTTGCCCCAACGATGCCATGCTCAACAGATAGGCGATACATGTGGGCGGAATGCGCTGCAGCGCGGGCTCAATCACCATGGCGCAGAAGCGTTCGCGTGCCGTCGCAATGCCACGCTCGGCCTCTTCTTCTCCAATAATCGTCGTATGCGCGCGTCTCGCTAGCTGCCATGCATAGTATCCAACGAGCTGAATCATAAAAGGATAGCCTTGCGTTGCCTCGGCAAGTTGGCTGGCGATGCCTGGTTTGAGCTCCATACCGGATGTTTCGATGGTCTCTTCGAGGGAGTACGTCACCTCGGTAACAGCTACTGCCTTGAGATCAAAGGGGAGCGCGCGACGTAAAAACGTGAGTGTTTTGCCGTTGATGACGCTTTCGATCATCGAGGGTAGTCCTGCAAAAACGAAGGCAATATCAAGGTCTTCGCCGATAATCTGTTGAATTGCAATGGAGAGCGTTCGGACCTCGTCGAGTTCGGCATCTTGGACCTCATCGAGGGTGATAAGCAGGCCGTTGCCATTTTTGGATATTGTCTGCCTTATCGCGTCGCGCAAAGAAGGGCCAATTCGTTCGATGTCTATGCTACCGAGAGATATGCCGGCGACAGCGGGTTCGAATCTAGCGTGTTTGGCTTGAACCTTGGGCTGGAGCTGTTCAAGAATGCGCTGGCAGAGCCCTTCGGTTGCGACTTCCTTAATAACGGTCCAACCGCGATCTTGAGCAAGGCGCGCGCACTCATCAAGGAGGACCGTCTTGCCCGTTCCGCGGACGCCGGCAATGCGCATCAGACGCCCCGGGGCACCAGGCCCATTGATGAGGCCCTCGTTGAACTCCTCGAGTACATCCTCGCGGCCGATAATCATGGGAGGCGTTTTACCTGCTGTAGGTTTAAACGGATTTGTCTGCATATGAGCCACCTCTGCTTAAGTTATAGCAAGATATAGCAAAGTATAGCAAGATATAGCAAAGTATAGCAAGATATAGCAACGTATAGCGGCGCTTGGGAGAGCCTTGCGACTGCGCTATTCCCCAAATGCCATGTGTATAAAGCGCTTTGCGAACAACTTGTTGGCAACGTTGATGACGTGGCCCAGGAACAACGCAGAGATGGCGGTGGTTACGCCAAAGCCGCCCAAGTTGTGCATGAGCACGAGCGATAGGGCGAGGGATGCGGCGACGTGCGAGCAGTCGAATACGACCTTGACGTCGCCAAAGCGACGCTTGAGCTTTTCGGCAATTACCTGCACCAGGCCATCCGGCGCGTTGGGCACGACGCCCATGTTGACGACCAGGCTTACGCCAAATGCCGTGACGGCAAGCGAAAGCAACATAGTCGCAACCTGTGCGGGAAGTGCGGTGGGGTGCAGCGGGTTGACTGCCATAAAGAAGTCGGTGAAGCCGCCGATGAGCGTAGAGAAAAAGAGCTCAAGCAGAATACGCGGCTGGAACTCACGACGAAGAATAGCCAATTGGGCCGCAATGTAAGCGACGTAGGTCGCAGTGATCCAAAAACCGAGCGTCTTGCCAGTGAGCATGGACAGGGTCGTGGCAAAACAGGTGAGGGCGGCCACACCAAGGCCCGATGCCGTCTGGAGGCTCATTCCAAGGGCCAAAATAGCAACGCCGACCAAGTACATGAGCATCCTGATCGCGGTGTGGCACCAATCGATGTTCTCGCCATTCATTACAATGAGCGGTCGCATGTTGCTGCCCATCCTTTCGGTTGTAAGGAGTTAGGCTGACCTGGGCCGGCGCGAAGAGGGTTATCGGAGGCACTGCTTTTGGCAAGCAGAAGAGCCGGCCCCTGGTCAGTCATGTAGGAATGCCTTGCGTTGCCGGAATGGGACTGAAGGGCTTAGCAAGGCGGAGGAAAGCAAAGAGGCTGTGTGCGCATCAAGATGCCAAGATGGTAGGGTGCGTCTTAGCATCTTGATGCGCACGCTTAACGAAATCGATTTCGTTGCTGCCTAGTATACTCATTCGTGAACATTTGCAAATATAATTTCAAAAGAAAAGGTGAACGTTCACCTAATGGCAACAACTTATTCGTTGTATGATATCCATAACGTATTCGAAACCGATTTCGCAATGGTTGAATGAGTACGGAGTCTACCCGTCTTTAAGTGGTGCAAAAAGAAGGCTGTGCCCGATCAAGGGCGGCTGCAACACTATCCAAACCGAAAGGACCATCATGGAACAGCACACCGATTGCTCGTATTGCATGTGCGGGACTGACAACACACTCGTCGATGCCTTTGGCATTCCCATGCTCGACCTGCCCGCCAGCAAGCTCATTCTGTTTAAGGAGCAGAGCCACAAGGGCCGCGTGATTGTTGCCTCCAAGCAGCATGCTGACGACATCTCTTGCATGTCCGAGGAAGACGCGGCTGCCTTTATGGCCGACGTTCGCCACGTTGCCGCCGCACTGCACAAGGCGTTCAATCCCGACAAGATCAACTTTGGCGCCTACGGCGACACTATGCATCACCTGCATGTCCACATCGTCCCTAAGTACAAGGACGATTCGTTTGAGTTTGGCGATGTGTTTGCCATGAACCCCGACCGCGTCACGCTCGAGCCGGCTCAGTACGACGAGGTCGCCCAGGCAATCATCGCCAACTTGTAAAACCCCTTCGTCCCTCATAAGCTGCGGTAAAATACGGACTGTTTAGCGGCTCCAGCGGCGCCATCAGTCCCTATTTCACCGCAACTTATAGTGGGCCTGGGGTGCCAATTTGGGATGGAATAGTGCTGTGCCATGAAAATGGGCTATCTACTACGTTTAAGCCGTAGGGGTCAACCATAGCCGGCTTTTTTGAAAATCGGCAAGCCGTCTACCTGCGGTTTTGTTTTCGCATTTTTCGGCATGGTCGGGGCTATCCGCGTTAACGTAGTAGATGGGCCCCTTTTGTGGCAAGGGGGCCGATCTGCGGGCCAGGGTAGCTAAAAGAGCCCCGTCCCAAAAAGACTGCCTGGTTTTGCTGCTGAAGGCTGCGAGCAGGAACTATTTCACCGCAACTCATGAGGGGGCGGGGGATGCGATAGTATTGCATGGTGGTATTCGACTAACCGAGGGCTTTATGGAACAGCACCAGCATTATCAGAGTCTGCAAGACCAGGCATACAACGCATTGCGCTCCAAGATC
>CAKUEZ010000142.1 GCA_934646965.1 uncultured Collinsella sp.
TATTCCAAGTCGCTTTCGCTGCCGGGCGAGCGCGTGGGCTGGATTCTGGTCCCCAATTCGAATCCGCAGGCCGCCCGCCTGATGCCCGCCGTTGCCGGCGCCGCCCGTACGCTTGGCTTTGTGTGCACGCCGGCGCTCTTCCAGCGCGTGATCATCGACTGCATCGATGAGCCGAGCGATGTCGAGGCCTATGCGCGCAACCGTACCGCGCTTACCGATGCGCTGGCGGAGTACGGCTACACGTATGTTGAGCCTGATGGCGCATTTTACCTATGGGTGAAAGCGTTGGAGCCCGATGCGAACGCCTTCTGCGAGCGCGCGAAGAAGTACGAACTTCTCGCGGTGCCCTCGGACAGCTTTGGCATGACGGGCTGGTTCCGCCTGGGCTACTGCGTGAGTTACGAGACCATCGTCAATTCGTTGCCCGCCTGGAAGCAACTGGCCGACGAATATCGTTCAAAGTAAAGCGCTCTGCTTACAATGTTTTACGTGAAACGGGGTTTGGTGTTAAGCCAGACCCCGTTGTCATGGACGTTGTGTCATTGGGATGGAGTGGTTTTACGACTGTCGAAGGCTATGCGTACAATGAATTTACGCGACGGCCATACCGGATAAGGAGACCCGATGCCCTACCTGCTTTCTTGTGATATTCATACTCATACGCTGTTCTCTGCTCACGCATATTCGACTATTGAGCAGAACATATATTGGGCGGCAGAGCGCGGCCTGCAGGTGCTCGGTTCTGCCGACCATCTGAGCTCTATGGTTACGGCTTGCCCCAACGACCTGCGCAGTTATCAGTTCTTTATCAATCAGGATATCTGGCCGCGCATTTGGAGCGGCGTGCTGCTGCTCCGTGGCGCCGAGGCCGATATCGTTTCGCTGGACGGCAGCTTGTTTGGCGAAGACATTCCCGTTTCGCTCGATATCGCCGGCGATTCGCATAGTCGTGAGCATTCGCTGTTCGATTTGGTGACGCGCAATTTGGATTATTTGGTGGCAAGCGTGCATAACCCGCAGTTTGCCGAAGGCGCGACGCTTGCCCAGACGACTGAGATGTATATCAATGCCCTGGAACACCCCAAGGTGTTCATGCTAGGCCATACGGGTCGTTCGGGCGTGCCCTTTGATATCGATGAGGTGCTGTTGGCGGCTAAGGCCAAGCACAAGATTATCGAGATTAACAACCATAGTCTTGAGCATGGTGCCGACACTGAGCATTGGGGCGCATGCCGCAAGATTGCCGAGCGTTGCGCCGAGCTGGGCGTGGGCATTGGCGTTTCGACCGATGCACACATCGGCATGGCGATCGGCAAGCTCGACCATGCGCGCAAGATGCTCGACGAGATTCACTTCCCGCTGGATTTGATTGTGACGCGCGATCGCGAGACGCTGCTGCGCGAGATGGCGGCGGCCGGCGTGTGCGACCTGCGCAAACGCATGTAACGAGAGACTCAACGTGTAACGAAAAAGGGGCGGTCCAGACGGGCCGCCCCTTTTTATGCCGGTAGTTAGCGGCGCTCGAGGACTGCGACGGTCTCGGTATGGTCGGTGTGGGGGAACATGTCGACCGGCGTAATCTTGAGCAGCCGGTAGCCGCCGTCGAGGAGCTGGTGTAGATCGCGCTCTTGGGTGACGGGGTTGCAGCTGATGTAGGTGATGCGGCGCGGCTTGAGCGCACAGGCGGCATCGAGGAACTCGGGTGTAGAGCCAGCGCGCGGGGGGTCGATGGAGAGAACGTCGACGCGCTCGTTGTTGTCGGCGGCGTCCAGGATGTAGTCGGTCGCGTCGTCGGCCATGAACCAGGCATTGCGGGTGAGGCCGTTGAGCTCGGCGTTGCGACGTGCATCGGCGATGCCGGCGGGATTGCGCTCCACGCCGAGCAGCATGATGCCGGCGCCCTTGTCCTGGGCGTCCTTCGCGGCGCACAGGCCGATGGTGCCGCTACCGCAGTAGGCGTCCATAAGCACGTCGCCCTGGCGCAAATCCATGCCGTCAATTGCGAGCTGATAGAGCAGTTCGGTCTGCTGCGGGTTGGTCTGATAGAACGCGGTGGGGGAGATGTCGAACTCGCAGCCAAGCAGCAGATCGCGCATGCACTCGGCGCCATAGACGATACGGGTTTCCTCGCCCAAGATGGCATTGCCGGGACGTCCGTTAATGTTTTGCGCGACGGTGACGATACGCGGATCGAGTGCGGCGACGGCTTCAAAGAACTCCTGCGCATGCGGCAAGTCACGCTGGGCGGTCACGAGCGTGATCATGACCTGGTCGGTGCGCCAACCGCAGCGCACGACGGCATAGCGAAGCAGCCCCAGATGCTTGTCTTCATTAAAGGCGGGAATATGCAGGCGCTCGGCCTCGCGTGCGATGCCGTTGAGAATCTGGCGAGCACCTGGCGCCTCAACAGGACACTCGGGCACGGCAACGATCCTATGCGTGCCGCGCTCAAAGAAACCGCAGCGAACGGCACCCTCCTTACCGGGTGCAAACGGAGTGGCGGCCTTATGACGAAAACCACGCGGTGCAGGATACTTGCCCGGGTCGCCCAGGGTGACACCCATACCGCGAATAGGATCGACAACAATGCCCTCGCGCTCACAAAGCGAAGCAAAAAGCTCCTCCATAGCAGCCTGCTTGGAAGCAAGCTGCTTCTTATAAGGACGATTAAGCGCCGTGCACCCACCACAAGCCTTCATGATGGAACAAGGCGACTTGGGATCCACAGCTTTACGAGCAGGCTTGGCCGAGTCTTTGGGAGAGTGCTCAAGGCGAGCCCTAGCTTTTTTGCTTTCACCCTGACGAGCACCAGGACGCTTGGCCTTAGCCTTGTTCTTGGTCGACTTACCCTTCGCATCCTTAGACGACTTAGATTTCTTAGAAGATTTCGTCTCCTCCGACCCTTCAGTCGCCTGGATCAAAGCACGCCGAGCCTTACGCTCAGCACGAGATTCTGCCATGAATTAACCCCACTAATTTATAAATTGAAAGCCACAAGCATTGTACCGTGCCAAGCCAACAGACGATATGCAAGCGGTTTATTGATGATAGCGATAAGCACAACGACGTTTGCCCGGCGCGGGCGGGGAGCGGCGCGTAATTAAGTTTATCGCGAGTTCCGCACGCAAAGGAAAGCACTTAATGTGCTTTCCGTCTTGCGCAGGACTGTAGAGCAGGAAACTTAATTACGCGCCGCTCCCCGCCCGCGCCGGGCAACCCCTCCCTTGTGCTCCATCACGCTAAAGTGTATGATTCTGAACGTTACATGACTCACTTTACCTAACTAAAGTGCTATCAAGGGGGATACCATGAAAACCGATGTGTCTCGTCGTCAGTTTGTTGGTCTAGCCGGATCGCTCGCCGCGGTGCTCGGCCTTGGCCTGGTTGGCTGCGGTGGCGGTGCCGACAAGGGTTCTGCTGCCGGTTCTGCCGCTGCTAAGGACGTGAAGGGCGCCGCGGAGTCCAAGAAGCTCGTCGTGGGCTTTGACAAGTCCTATCCTCCGTACGGTTTTGTGGGCGACGACGGTGAGTACACCGGTTTTGACCTCGACCTTGCCAAGGCCGTTGCCGATAAGCAGGGCTGGGACGTTGAGTACGAGGCTATCGACTGGGATGCCAAGGACACTCTGCTCAACTCGGGCGCCATCAACTGCATCTGGAACGGCTTTACTATGGAGGGCCGCGAGGACGACTACACGTTCTCCGAGCCGTACATGCTCAACGAGCAGGTGCTCGTGGTCAAGAAGGACGCAGGTATCAAGAGCTGGGACGACCTTGCCGGCAAGACCGTGATTACCCAGACTGATTCCGCCGCACAGGATGTGCTCGAGGGCGACCAGAAGGATCTGGCCGCGACGTTTGCCACGCTCGATACCATCGGTGAGTACAACACGGCGTTTATGCAGCTCGAGAGCGGTGCGGTCGATGCTGTTGCCTGCGACCTTTCGATCGCTCAGTATCAGCTTGCCGCCAAGCCCGATGCCTATACGCAGCTTGATGAACCGTTGTCCAGCGAGCACTACGCCGTTGGCTTTAAGAAGGGCGATACCAAGTCGGCCGATGCCGTGACTGAGTCGCTCAAGGCACTCTACGAGGACGGCACGGTCAAGGACCTCTGCGATAAATATGCAGATTACGGCCTCTCCTTCGAAAACTGGGTGCTCAAGTAATGTCTATTCAAGTCATGATGCAGATGCTTGGCCAGGGGTTCTTGGTCAGCTTGCAGCTGTTTGTGCTGACGTTGCTGGGGTCGATTCCGTTGGGAATTCCCGTGGCGTTTATGCGCATGAGCAAAATTGCGCCGCTTCGCTGGATTGCGCGCATCTATATCTCGGTCATGCGCGGCACGCCGCTCATGCTGCAGATGTTTGCCATCTACTTTGCCCCGTACTATGTGTTTGGGATCTCGCTCACGCCCGATTCCAAATGGACGGCGTGCGTCGTGGCATTCATCATTAACTATGCCGGTTACTTCGCCGAGATCTATCGCTCGGGCCTGCAGTCCATTCCGCGCGGTCAATACGAGGCCGCCGAGGTGTTGGGCTACTCGCGCATGCAGACGTTTCTGTACATCGTGATGCCGCAGGTCGCCAAGCGCATTTTGCCGGCGATGGGCAACGAGATCATCACGCTGGTCAAGGACACGTC
>CAKUEZ010000143.1 GCA_934646965.1 uncultured Collinsella sp.
GCATTTTCCGAAAGCCTGCCCATCCGGAAAGCCCGTCCCACTTTGGACGCATCCGGGCACGGAACCATCGACCTATCAGGCCTCCCATCAATAAAGAGGCGTCCTCCCGGACGGCGGGGCACGAAGTTCATCGCGAGTTCCGCACGCAAAGAAGGCCACTTAATGTGGCCTTCGTCTTGCGCAGGACTGTAGAGCAGGGAACTTCGTGCCCCGACGCCCGGGAGGACGTTACATTTAGAAAGATGGACCGACCGCCGTCAGCGATGGGAGCTACTCCCCCAACACGGCCTTTTTGGCGGCTGCAGCCATGTTGTCCAGATCTTCCTTGGTGGGGTGATCCTTTGCGGCAACCCAGTTGTCGAGCAGCATCTTAAAGCGGGCATTGTCGGGATCTTGCTCGAGCATGGCCTCGTAGCGCTGCTTGACCGCGGGGCCCATCTTGCCCTGGCACATGGCCCAACCCGCAAGCTCGGCATCCCCAGCCAAATTGGAGGTCACGCGATCGATAATCTGCTGGTAGTAGCTCTGGTCGGCGCCAAAGCCGCAGGTACCAAACAGGAAGACGCGCTTGCCGTGTAGGGCGGAGAGCAACGCCGCGACCGAAGGCGTGCAGGCGCCCTTGTCACACCAAAAACCGACGAGTACGGTGTCGGCCGCACAAGCTCCTTGCGCCTCGCGCGCGACCTGCTCGGCATCCGCGTCGTCGCTCAACGCCGCGGCATGAATAAACTCAACGCCCGCAGCCTGCAGGGCACGCTTGATCGCGCCCGAAACCATCCTGGTATTACCGCTCTTGCTGTTAACCACCAAAGAGCATGTCATAGTCACGTTGCCTCGTTTCCCCCAAAACTAAAGCCACTAATGCAATTTATTAGATGAATATCTTAGTACTAACGTGACAGATGTAAACCACCGTCTGTCGATTGGCGACGCAGGCGACATCTTTGGACAGATTTCGAACCGCGTGTACCTGGATTAATGCCGCCGCAAAGTGCTTCACGGAATACCGTCAAATTGTGTCACGAAGAATCGTCAAAATGTATCACGCGCTGGTAGAACGCTATATAACAAGATGGCTCTATGGGACAAACTAACCTGATTAATTTGTCCCACGCACCTGCTTACTGGGCGAATTGGCTGCGGTAGAGTTCGGCGTAGAAGCCGCCTGCCGCTAGCAGCTCGTCGTGCGTGCCGCGCTCGATAATCTCGCCGTCGCGCATCACCAGGATGCAATCGGCATTGCGAATCGTGCTCAGGCGATGCGCCACGACAAAGCTCGTGCGGCCGGCCATGAGCTCGTCGAATGCCGCCTGCACCTGCAGCTCGGTGCGGGTATCGATGCTCGAGGTCGCCTCGTCCAGCAGCAGGATCGCCGGGTCGGTGAGCATGACGCGCGCGATGCACAGCAGCTGCTTTTGGCCCTGGCTAAACGTGCCGCCGTCCTCGCCGATCACCGTGTCGTAGCCTTTCGGCAGCTGCACGATAAACTTGTGCGCATGAGCACGCTTGGCCGCCTCGATGACCCGTTCGCGCGTGGCGTCGGGACAACCGTAGGCGATGTTTTCTGCCACCGTGCCCTCGAACAGCCACGTATCCTGCAGCACCATGCCAAAGGCGCGGCGCAGGCTTGCGCGCGTGTAGTCGCGCGAGGAGCGGCCGTCGACCATGATGCGGCCGGCATCGATATCGTAAAAGCGCAGCAGCAGGTTGATGAGCGTCGTCTTGCCGCAGCCCGTGGGGCCGACCAGGGCAAAGCGCATGCCGGGTTTGGCGTCAATGCAAATATCCTGCAGCAGCTTGCGGTCGGGCACGTAGCTAAAGTCCACATGCTCAAAGGCGACCTCGCCCTGCGGGGCGGCAAGCTCCACGGCATCTGCGGCATCGGGCTCCTGCTCGCGGGCATCAAGCAGCGCAAACATGCGGCGCGCCGAGGCGTACGCGGTCTGAATTTGCGTAATGACGTTGGTGACCTCGTTGAACGGCTTGGTGTACTGGTTGGCGTAGGACAGGAAAATCTGCACGCCGCCCACCGTGAGTGCCGCGGGCACGCCCGTGATCACGCCCACGCAGCCGATCACGGCCACCACGGCGTAGATGATGTTGTTGATAAAGCGCGTACCGGGGTTGGAAAGCGAGCCCATAAACTGTGCGCGCTCACCCGCGGTGTAGAGCTCGGCGTTAAGGGCGTCAAAGTGCTGCTGGGCGTTCGGGCCGTAGGCAAACGCATCCACAAGCTTTTGCTCGCCCACATACTCCTCGATATGACCGCCGAGCTGGCCCTGAATGCGCTGCTGGGCCGTAAAGCTCTTGTTGGAGAGCTTGGCGATGGCGCCGGCCGCAAAGATGGAGAGCGGCGTGACGAGCACCACCACGAGCGTCATAGTCAGGTTGATGGAGAGCATAAACGCGAGCGTGCCCACTATGGTGATAACGCCGGTGAAGAGTTGCGTGAAGCCCTGCAGCAGACCGTCACCCACCTGGTCGACGTCGTTGACCACGCGGCTCATAAGATCGCCGTGGGCATGGCTGTCGATAAAGCTGAGCGGCATGCGGCTGAGCTTGTCGCTCGCCTCCACGCGCATGTCGCGTACCGTCTCGTAGGACAGGCGGTTGACGCAGTAGCCCTGCAGCCACTGGAAGGCCGCGGCGCCCACCACGACGATTGCGAGCTTGGTGACGAGCGGCAGCAGCGCATCGAAGTCCACCTGTCCGGCGGCAACGATGAGGTCGATGCCCTCGCCGATAAGGATGGGCGTGTAGAGCTGCAGAATCACCGAGATAGCGGCGCTCACAAACGACGCCGTAAACGAGATGCGGTGCGGACGGACGTAACCCATCAGGCGACGCGTCACCGCGCCCACGGGATAGCGCTCGGGGTCGCCGGGCTGGCGCGGGCCGTCGCCCAGATCGTTAAGGTTATCGTTGCCGGACACATTGGCCGTCATCGTGGCGACCGAACCGGAGGAAGTATACGGATTCATCTAGCAGCCCTCCTTTGCGCAGACGGATGCAGGGACGGTCGGGGCGGACGCGGACGCCGCGCTCCCCTGCTGGCCCTCGAGCTCCTCGCGGCGAAGCTGCGACTGGCAAATCTCGCGGTAGAGCTGGCAGGTCGTGTACAGCTCGTCATGCGTGCCCAGGCCCGCAACCGAACCGTGGTCGAGTACGCAGATCATGTCGGCGTCGCGCACGGTCGAAACGCGCTGGCTTACGATCACCGTCGTCAGCGGCAGCCCGCCCTCGGCGGCACCGCGCACGCTGCGTTCGCGAATGGCATGGCGAAGCGCCGCGTCGGTCTTAAAGTCGAGCGCCGAGGCAGAATCGTCCATGATCAGAATCTGCGGCGAGCCCACTAAGGCGCGCGCGATGGTCAGGCGCTGACGCTGGCCACCGCTAAAATTCTTGCCGCCCGCCTCGACCGGAGCGTCGAGCCCCTGCGGCTTGTTGCGCACGAACTCGCTCGCCTGCGCCATATCGAGCGCCGCCCAAAGATCCTCGTCGGTCGCAGCCTCATCGCGCCATGTCAGGTTGCTGCGGATAGTGCCACTCACCAGCGACGCACGCTGCGGAACAGTCGCGACCACGTGGCGCAGCTGGTCGAGCGGCCAAGCGCGCACGTCGGCACCCATCACGCACACACTGCCGGTGCCCGCATCGTACAGGCGCGGGATAAGCGAGACGAGCGTGGACTTACCGCTGCCCGTGCCACCGATAATGCCGAGCGTTTTGCCCAGCGGCAGTTCCAGAGTCACATCGCTCACGGCATTTGCCGCGCCGGCGCCAAACGAGAAGCTCGCATGGTCAAAGCTCAGCGCGGGGACTGGAGCAGCGCCACCCGCCAGTTCGCCCGGCTCGGGCAGTGCGACCGGCTCGTTGCCCTCGTCGGTGATGCTCGGCTCGCAGTTGAGCACCTCGTTGATACGCGAAGCGCTCGCACTCGCCTTGGTAAAGACCACGACCAGGTTGGCGACGTACACGATAGAGGTGAGCGTCTGCGTCATGTAGTTCACAAACGCCATGACCTGGCCCTGCGTGAGTTCGCCCACGTTGACCTGGATGCCGCCCACCCACAGGATGGCGCACACACCCAGGTTCATCACAAGAAACGTGACGGGGTTGAGAATCGACGAGAGCTTGCCCACCGCGATGGCGACATTCGCCTGATCGTCGGCCGCCTGTGCAAAGCGCTCGCGCTCGTGGTCCTCGCGCACAAAAGCACGAACCACGCGGGCGCCCGAAAGACCCTCGCGGCAGATAAGCGCGATGCGGTCGAGCTTTGCCTGCAGCTGTTTGTAATACGGAATACAGCGCGCCATGACAAACCAAAACACCAGGCCGATGGCGGGTGTGCAGATTAAAAAGATGATGCCAAGCTTAAGGTCGATGGCGAGGGCCGCGACCATGGAACCAACTGCCAGAAAGGGCCAGCGGATAAGCATGCGCACGCCCAGCGCCACGGCCAGCTGCACCTGGTTGACGTCGTTGGTGATGCGCGTGATGAGCGACGGCGTGCCAAAGCGATCGAGCTCGGCATAGCTCAGC
>CAKUEZ010000144.1 GCA_934646965.1 uncultured Collinsella sp.
GTCATCGAGGAGATCACCCCGGCGATCGAGGCGCTTGCCGAGAAGATGAAGAAGATGATGTTCGAGAACGGCGGTTGTGGCCTGGCCGCACCGCAAATCGGCGAGCTTATTCAGCTCGTCACCATCGACTGCGACTACAGCGACAAGAACGACTACGATCCGTACGTGCTTATCAATCCCGTCATTGTCGA
The DNA here is from genome assembly GCA_934646965.1 of uncultured Collinsella sp. Taxonomy (GTDB): domain Bacteria; phylum Actinomycetota; class Coriobacteriia; order Coriobacteriales; family Coriobacteriaceae; genus Collinsella. The sequence goes on from CAKUEZ010000144.1 coordinate 192, forward strand.
GCAGAGCGATCATCTCGTTCCGTTTAGCGAGGGCTGTCTTTCCATCCCTGGCATTAGCTGCGAGATCGAGCGTCCCGATCATGTCGTCGTCGAGGCGTACGACCTGGATGCCAACCTGATTCGCTATGAGGCCTCGGGCGATCTGTTCTGCGTGTGCCTGCAGCACGAGATCGATCATCTGCATGGCAACACCATGTTCGAGCGACTGAAGCCGATGCAGAGGATCAAAGCAGTCAAGGAGTACCAGGACGCCCTGGCCCGCGGCGCTCGACCGGGCGAGACGGAGTAGGTCCCACCGCCCCCTTCCGCCGTGACGCTTTAGGTTTTGCTCCATGCTCAAACAGTCCTGCTCGCACGAAGAGCACATTAAGTGCTCTTCGGCTCGTGCGGAACTGCGCGTGGAGCAATAACCTAAATCGTCACGGCGGAAGGGGGCTTCGTTTTCGTGCTCGTTCTCGCCCGGGTGCCGTCGGGCCAGGGAGGGGCGTCTTTGCTGATATTTGCTTTGTTGAGAGAGCTGCTTTTATTGCGGCTCTTTCTTTGGTTTTGGGTATATTTGAACGTGTTGAATTGATCTGGCGTCTTGGTTGGGACTTGGCCTGGCGCTGTTATTTGTAGCCGTTTTGGCTCTGGTTTTGAGGAGACATTGGTTATGCGTATTGTGTTTATGGGTACGCCGGATTTTGCGGTGCCTTCGTTGACTTCGCTTGTTGCGGCTGGGAATGAGATTGCGCTTGTCGTCACTCGTCCCGATGCTGTTCGTGGGCGTGGTAAGAAGCTTGAGCCTTCTCCTGTTAAGGCCAAGGCGCTTGAGTTGGGGCTTCCCGTTATTGAGGCAAATCGTATGGCGCCGGAGGTCGTTGAGGCACTCACTGCCGCCCAGGCTGATATTTTCTGTGTGGCTGCCTATGGTTGCATTTTGCCTGATGAGGTGCTGCATATGGCGCCGCTCGGAATTGTGAACGTTCATGCGTCCTTGCTGCCTCGTTGGCGTGGCGCTGCCCCTATTCAGCGTGCCATTCTTGCTGGTGATGAGGTTGCTGGCGTTTCCATTATGCGTATTGGACATGGCGTTGATACCGGTGCTTATTGTGCCCAGGCTTCCACTTCGGTTGCCGGTAAGCATGCCGAGGCCCTGACGATGGAGCTCGGTGAGCTTGGTGGCAAGCTGCTTGCCGATACTCTTCCTTCGCTTGCCGATGGTACGCGCGTTTGGACCGTGCAGGATGAGGCGCTTGTTACCCATGCTGCTAAGATTTCCAAGCAGGAGATGCGTCTTGATCCGCAGATGACGGCGCTTGATTGCGTGCGTCATGTGCTGGCTTCGTCCGATACGGCGCCTGCTCGTTGCGTGATTGCCGGCAAGACCGTACGTGTGCTCGATGCTGCGCCGGCTGATGTTACGCTCGGCGCGGGTCAGGTTCTTGTTAAGGCCAAGCGCGTTTACCTGGGTCTTTCCGATGGTGCGGTTGAGCTGCTCGAGGTTAAGCCCGACGGCAAGCGTGCCATGGCTGCCTCTGCTTGGGCTGCCGGTCTGCAGGGCACCGAACTTAGCTGGGGTGTTTTGTCATGAGCAAGTTGTCTCCCGCGCGCAAGCTCGCGCTCGACGTGTTGATGGAGGCCGATCGCCGCGGCATGTACGCGCGCGACGTGCTGTCCTCCCGCGCTTCCGCCAAGGCCATTGACCAGCGCGATTCCGCTTTTGCCGCTCGTCTGGCGTTGGGCGTTGCCGCCACGCAGGGCATTTTGGATGAGCTGCTTGACCAGTTTCTTGATAAGCCCAAAAAGGTCGCACCGCGCGTTCGTATGGCGCTTCGCATCTCGGCCTTCGAGATGCTCTACCTGCATACGCCGGGTCGCGTTGCCGTAAGCCAGGGTGTTGAGCTGGTGCGCAGCGGCGCTAAGTCTGCCGCTGGCCTTGCCAATGCCGTGCTGCATAAGGTTGCGGATAACGTTGAGGACTTTGCCACGGCTTCCGATGTGGATGAGTCCGAGCGCCGCCTGGTGCGCCTTTCGCGTTTGATGGGCCTGCCTCGCTGGCTGTGCGCTCGCATTATGGCGTCGTTCGACACGCCCGAAGGTGCGCTCAACTTTGCCGGCAATCTGGCACCCGCGCCGCTTGCCCTGCACGAGAACGCATTTGCGACCAAGTCCGATCCGTATATCTCGCAGCTCGTGGCACCTGTCTTCCCGGGTTGTCATGCTCCGGTCGATGCTCAGGTTACCGTTGCTTCGGGCGTGTTTGAGCGCGCGGCGGCAGTGGCTTCGGACCTGAATGCTCAGCTTATCGCGACTGCCGCGACGCGCCCCGGGCGTTGTCTGGAGATTGGCGCCGGACGCGGTACCAAGACCTACGTGATGATGTGCCAGGCCAAGCGTGCCGGCTACGAGCGTCAGCATACCGCGCTCGACCTGCACGACCGCAAGTGCGATCTCAATCTCGCGCGCCTGCATAAGGCGGGCATCAAGGGCGTGCGAACCGTCTCGGGCGATGCCTGCGAGCTCGATGAGGTGCTCACGTCCTTTGATGCCATGCTTGGCGAGCGGGCCCTGTTCGACACGGTGTTTATCGATGCGCCGTGCTCGGGAACGGGCACCATGCGTCGCCATCCCGAGATCCCGTGGCGCCTAACCGAGAATGACGTTATGACTGAGCTTCCCAAGCTGCAGCTGACAATGCTCAAAGAGGCGGCCGCCCGCGTTGCTGTCGGCGGCGAACTTATCTACGCCACCTGCTCGGTCTTTGACGAAGAGAACACGCAGGTCGTGGATGCCTTCTTGGCCTCTGACGAGGGCGCGGGCTTTACCGTAGGACCGCTTTCCGAGGCTCAGATTCTGCAGCTTCCCGATTTCTCTCAGGCCAAGAAACTCGTATCCGTCCGCCAAAACGACCGTGGTCTCTTCCAAAGCGTCCCCATTAACGCCGACTCCTACGACGGCCATTTCTGCGCCCGCCTGGTCCGCCAGTAACTACTAAGTTGCGGTGAAATAGGGATTGAATAGCGGCATCTACCCGCCAAACAGTCCTTATTTCACCGCAACTCAGGTGGTCATGCGAGTGAAGATCGCAATAGCGGTAAAGATTTGTAAAAATAGCTCCGTTTCATACTTGCTCTTATCAAAAGTAGGGCGGATTACGGGGCTAGATTGGTGATGCCCGACCACAGCAAAAATGACCTAAATAAAACCGCAGGTAGATGGCTTGTTGAAATTTGCAATTTGCCGGAATGGATACAGGTTTTCAATTCAGCCCCGTAATCCGGCATAGTTTTGAAATATTACAAACTTAGTATCAGCCAGAAATCTGATCTATAGAAAAGTTGCGGTGGAATAGTTCCTGTTTGGCCATTGGATTGACTGATTTAGGAGCTATTTCACCGCAACTCGTAAGGAAACCTGGGTAGTGGGGCCGCGTTGTTCTTAGTGGCTGTGCGGGCAGTTGGCGCAGCAGCCGCTGGTGGCGCTGGTGCTGGAACCGCCGCTTCGCTGGTCGGTGTTGTAGAAACCGCTGCCCTCAAACTTTATGCCGCTGGCCGAGAACGTCTTGGCGGCCGGAGCGCCGCAGCTCGGGCACACGACCTCGGGGGTCTCGGACATGGGATGCTCAACCTCAAACACGTTGCCGCAGCTCGAGCACTTGTAATCGTAGCGCGCCATAATACTTCCTTTTCAGCACAAAGCGGGCAGATCGCTCTGCCCGCATAAATTCAAACGTCTGTAACTGTACCCTATATCGGGGGTTTTATCACGCTTCGCCCCAGAATCTATGGGTGTTGCGCAGGAGCTGTGCAGTTTTGTCCTCGGCAGCCTCGATGTCCGCCTCGTCAGCCTGCCAGGTCCAGTTGCCCGTGGCGACGCCCGGCACGTTCATGCGTGCATCGTCGCCCAGACCCAGAACGTCCTGCAGCGGCATCATCACGAGCGGCGCATCGCTTGTCAGCGCGTCGGCCATCAGCTTGGCCGCACACTCAACACCGCTCGGCTCGTCGCCGCCCGCAAAGGAGCGCGTGCACCATCCAGCAAGCGTCGAGGTATCATGCGTCGAGGTGTACAAGATCTTGCCCGGCGTGGGATGCACGCCACAGCGGACGTCGTAATCGCTAAACTCCAGCACGTCCATGCCGGGGAAGCCGCAGGTCGAGGCCATCGCGCGAACGCCGGGCGTCAAATAGCCCAGATCCTCGGCGATAAAGTTGAGCGGACCCAGCTCGTCGTAGGCAGTCTGGAACAGATCCTTGCCCGGGCCTGCCAGCCAGCGGCCGTCGGCGCAGGCCTTGC
>CAKUEZ010000145.1 GCA_934646965.1 uncultured Collinsella sp.
AAGCTCGCCGGCCAGCTCACGCAGATGCTCAACATTCGCCTGGCCGTTTCGCCGGAATGGCAGTCGGGCGAGATCAAGGCCATCAAGAAGGACCGCGGCGCCAAGCGCATCGTCGCCAATACCATGGCCGATTGCCTCGCATTTTTGACCGAGCACCCGGGCTCCAGCGTGCGCGTGCTCACGACCGGCGCCGCCGAGGAGCAGGAACTCGTCAATGAGGCCCTCGCGGGCCAGGACTACGTCGATGCCGGCACCGGCCCCATCGGCTGCACCATCGCCACTCACGTAGGCGTCGACGCAATCGCAATCAGCTACTGCCCTCGCTACCAGCCCACCCACTAGGGACACCTTTACCACTTGCGGTGAAATAGGGGCTGTTTCCGGCTTATCAGCCGCAAATCAATCCCTATTCCACCGCAAGTTAGAACTCGGCGTTCAGCCCAGCGGACCCTGAAACAGCTCCTGATGAGTGCCCATTCTTACCAGCCTAATCACTGGGTTAGTCTTATGGGGCAGATAGAGAACGACCACATCGACCAAGCCATCGGATAGATGGAAATCGATGTGGCCGTTGTAGTTTCCGCCCGGGTTTGAGAGCTCATGGGCGCCATACTCCGTCGGAAGCGACCCATGAGCCACAAGCTCTGCAACCGCCGCTTTAAACTCACTTTTTAGCTGCGGATGCATGCGCATTGTTCGCTTGTAGTCCGCCTTAAATTGGGCCTCGACTTTAATCTCGAACATCGCTATTCCTCATCAAGGAATGACATAAGATCATCAGCGCTGTTGAATGACGGGCTATCGTCCGGCAAAATCCCCAACTCATGAGCCTCGGCGATCACCATGGCGCGCCTTGTCGCCTCGTTGGGCACCTCCGATCGACCCACAATCTCAAACGGAATCTTTCGCTGATTTACCAGCTGCCGAACGGCAAGATTGAGATAGGAGTTGAGGCTCAGGCCAACCGAATCTAAAAACTCAGTCGCCTGCTCCTTGAGCCCCTCCTCGATGCGGACCGTCGTGGGCTTAATCGTTGCAGTAGACATACGCGACCTCCTCGCCCTCGTCTTTTGCATCAGTATACCCAATAAAAATGGCAATCTGATGTTAGATAGCATCAGATTGCCATGCATATTCATGTCGCAGCAGACACGCTCGCCCTACATCAACCCGCTGAGCGCGATGTCGACCGCCTCGTTGAGGTCGTCGGTAATGTGTACCAGATCCGGATCGAGCGGGCTGATCATGCCGGCGTTCATCACCGGGCCGTTGAGCCAATCGAACAGGCCCTTCCAGTACTCGCTGCCCACCAGCACAAGCGGCATGCGCTTGACCTTGTGCGTCTGCACCAGCGTGAGGACCTCGAACATCTCGTCGAGCGTGCCAAAGCCGCCGGGGAACACGATGGCGCCCGAGCTGTATTTGACGAACATGGTCTTGCGCACAAAGAAGTAACGGAAGTCCATGCCGAGGTTCACGTATTTGTTAAGCCCCTGCTCGTGCGGCAGCTCGATCCCTAAGCCAACCGACTTGCCGTTAACGCTCGCCGCTCCCCTGTTGGCCGCCTCCATGATGCCGGGGCCGCCGCCGGTGATGACCGCCACGCCGCGCTGCGCAATCTTGCGACCGACCGTGCGCGCCGCCTTGTAGAGCGGATCGGTCTTGGGCGTGCGGGCGCTGCCAAAGATGGTCACCGCGGGGCCGAGCTCGGCAAGTGCGCCAAAGCCATCGACGAATTCTGCCTGGATGCGCAGCACGCGCCACGGATCGGCATGCAGCCAATCGGTCGAATCCTCAGGCGCCAGCAGGTTGGCATAGGTGTTGTCTTTAGGGATCATAGGGCCGCGCATGACCACGGGGCCGCGGCGATACGTCTCGTCGTAGGCAGGCTCGCCCTCGACATTCTCGTTCTTAATCATGGGTACTCCTATCGAAAAAAGAAAACGGGCGGGGTCGACGCCATGCGCCAAACACCCGCCCGAACATCAACTATTCGGTATGGTACCCACGATGCATCAAGTGCTTGCAAGCTATCGGTCAGCGGTCGCGCAGCCGGTGTCAGCGAATGTGCCGACCGGCCGGTGCTCGACCATTGCCGCCGTCCACGCCTTGCAAGCGCCCGCGCCGCTCTTAGCTTAGTAATCCACCGCCGCAGGACTGTTCATCCAGTCGCTCACAAACGCGCCGTAGCGGCCCTCGATAATGGCCTGGCGGGCGCGCTGCATAAGGTTGAGCAGGTAGTAAATGTTGTGCATCGACAGCAGAATGCCGCCGAGCATCTCCTTCTGCGTGACCATGTGGCGGATGAGCGCGCGGCTGTAGCCGCCCGTGCACACCGGGCAGGTACAGGTGGGGTCGATGGGGCCGTCGTCGTGCGCAAAGCGCGCGTTGCGAAAGTTGAGGCGACCCTCGCTGGAGAACGCCGTGCCCATGCGGCCGGTGCGCGTTGGCAGCACGCAGTCGAACATGTCGATGCCCACGCCCACACCGCGTACGAGCGTGGTCGGGTTACCGACGCCCATCAGGTAGCGCGGCTTGTGCTTGGGCATGTACTCGGAAGCCAGCGGCGCCAGCGTCTCGAACATGGTCTCGTGGTCCTCGCCCACCGAGTAGCCACCGATGCCGTAGCCGGGGAAGTCGCCGCACTCCTCCAGATGGCGCAGCGAGCGCAGGCGCAGGTCCAGATGCATGCCGCCCTGGACGATGCCAAAGAGTGCCTGGTCATCGCGGGTGTGGGCCTTATAGCAGCGCTCGGCCCACATGCTCGACAGCTCCACGGCACGTTCGACGTAGGCGCGCGTGGCGGGATAGCCCGGGCACTGATCGAGCTGCATGCAGATGTCGGAGCCGAGCTTCATGGCGATTTCCATGTTATCCTCGGGCGTCCAGAACACGTGGCGGCCGTCGTAATCGTTGACGATAAAGCGCACGCCCTCGTCCGTGAGCTTGACGGCATCGTTGTGGCTGAAGACCTGGAAGCCGCCCGAATCGGTGAGGATGGGGCCGTGCCAGTTCATAAACTTGTGCAGTCCGCCCAGCTCGGCAATGGTGTCCTCGCCAGGACGCATGGACAGGTGATAGGTATTGGCGAGCACGATCTGCGCGCCGAGCTGCTTGACGGTCTCGGTGGGAATGCCTTTGACGTTTGCCTTGGTGCCCACGGGCATAAAGATCGGCGTCTCGATGTCGCCGTGCGGGGTGTGCAGCACGCCGGCGCGCGCGTGCGTCGTCGGATCCTCGGCGATCAGGTCGAATTTAAAGAGGCTCTGGTCCATAAACTGGAACTCCTTGGTTGCGGTTCATACGCAAACCATTATACGGGCAACCAACGAGGAGCACCGACTCGACAGAAACTGACGCAAGGTAGTCGTTGGGGACGTTCTTAAACGACTAGTTGTTAGGGACAGTCTTCTGGGCCACCCAGCAAAGGAATGTCCCAATCTGCCGACATTTAGGAACTATCCCCAAGTGCCGGCAAGAGTGTCCCTTTTGACTAGTCATTTAAGAACGTTCCCAATGACTACCATGGCAACGCCGATGCTTTGGCAATGCCAGCGAGCGGGTCGCATTTGAGGCAAGGTGACGTGAAACGAAAGGGCGCTGACCTTCTGGTCGCGCCCTTGAAGTTGAACGTCAGATTGTCCAAATGCGGCCCGCGCAGCGTCGGCTGGTCCGCCGTTCGTTAGAACGGCGGAACCTGAGACGTAACCCCTAAGGTCGCTGGCCCATGCCACCCTCGAGGGTGACGGTCTCGCCGTTCATATACTTAAAGTCGGGGCCGCAGAGCTGAACGACCACGCGGCCGATCTCCTTCTCGACGTCGCCGTAGTGGCCCGCCGGCGGCATGTGGACGTTGGCCTTGAACGCCTCGGGGTAGGCATCCTGGAAGTTCTCGAGCGCAGCGGTCCAGGCAAGCGGGCACACGATGTTGACGTTGATGCCGTCCTTGCCCCACTCGTTGGCGGCGACGCGGGTCAGGCCACGGATGCCCTCCTTGGCGGCGGCGTAGCTGCACTGGCCATAGTTGCCAAACAGGCCGGCGCCCGAAGCAAAGTTGACCACGGAGCCCTTGGTCTCCTTCAGGTGCGGATAGGCCTTCTGCATATACAGATAGGTGGCATACAGGCCGGAGTAAATGGCCAGGTTAAACTGATCCATGGTGTGGTCGGCGATGGTCACGCCCGAGGCGCTGGCCTGGGCGTTGTTGACGACAGCGTCGATGCGGCCGAACTCGGCAATAGCCTGGTCGATAACGTTCTGCACGACGGCCTCGTTGTCCTGACCGGCGGAGACATCGGCCTGAACAGGCAGAACCTTGACGCCGTACTCAGCCTCGAGAGACTCCTTGGCGGCCTCGAGCTTGGCGACGTTACGGCCGGTGATGACGAGGTTCGCGCCCTCCTTGGCAAAAGCGATATCGATGCCGTAGCCGATGGAGCCAGCGGAGCCGTCCTT
>CAKUEZ010000146.1 GCA_934646965.1 uncultured Collinsella sp.
CATGCAGATGAGTTTGGGAAAGCTGACCGTCAACGGTCGTCAGGATGGTTTTTTGTGCGAGGGCAAGCCGTTCTTTTGGTTTGCCGACACGTGCTGGAGCGCATTTACCAGCATTCCCGAGGCCGACTGGGATTACTATCTGACCCGCCGCGCCGAGCAGGGCATGAACGTGCTGCAGATTAACACGCTGCCGCAGTGGGATCGCTGCTGCCCCGATCTGGGTATTTGGCCCTATGCCAGCGAGGATGGCGTGCACTTTGATTGGTCCCGGCCCAACCAGGCCTATTGGGACCGCGCCGCTGCCATGTGCCGCGCTGCCGTCGAGCACGGCATCCGCCCGGCGCTCGTGCTCATGTGGTGCAACTACGTGCCCGGTACCTGGGGCGCCAAGATTGCCGAGCGTTGCGGTGCCGAGGTTATGCCGCGCGAGGAGGTCCGTGCCCATGTTGCCCGCGTCGTCGAGAACCTGGGCGAGTTCGATCCCGTCTATGTGGTGACGGGTGATACCGACTTTGCCGGCGACGAGGCGATCGCCTATTACGAGGATGCGCTCGACGAGGTTGCAAAGCGCGCGCCCGAGGCTCTGCGTACCATGCACATCAACCGCGGCAACCGCACGATTCCCGCGCAGTATCTGGACCGCCTGGACTTCTACATGTTCCAGCCCGGCCACAATTACGAGGGCCAGCCCGAGGCTTGGCGCCTGCCGCAGGACTTCATCGCCAACTACCCCAAAAAGCCGATGGTCAATTCCGAGCCCTGCTATGAGCAGATGGGCGCGAGCCGCAACGTGTACTGGCGTTTTACCGCGCAGGATTGCCGCGCGAGCGTGTGGTCGTCGATTCTCGCCGGTGCCAGCGCGGGCGTGACCTACGGCGCCCACGGCGTTTGGAATTGGCAGACCAGTAAGAGCCAGGGCTCGGTCCTGGGCGAGGGCTTCGACATGCCGTTCCGCTGGCAGGAGTGCCTGCAGTTTGCGGGCGTGTGGGACTTTGCCGCCATCGAGCATGTGCTTGCCGGCCTGGGCGCCACGGCGTGCGACGACGCCCTTGCCGTGGTCCCCGCACAGGAGCTGCTCGACGACGCGCGCGAGGCCATCCGTGTGGCGCGTATTGGTGAGCGTGTCGTTACCTACCTGCCGCGTACCACTGCGCTCACGTTTAAGCTCGATGGCGCTCGCGGCTGGACGGCGACGGCCCTCGACATGGAGGCCAAGCGTATCGCCAAGCTGCCCGTTCGCGACAACGGTGACGGCACCGTGCGCGTGGCTCAGCATCCCTTTGAGCACGACGCCCTGGTGATCCTGACTCCCGAGCACTAACACCCGAGCTCCAACACTTCCGATCCCTCCATCCCCTTCTCCATCGCACGCAACTCAGTCCCTCAATAAGTTGCGGTGGAATAGTTCCTAAAAAGTGCCCCCAGCCGGACAAACAGGAACTATTCCACCGCAACTGAGCGTGCGATCGGAGAAGGGCTCCTTTAGTTGCGGTGAAATACGGTCTAAATCCAGCCTTTTTGGCTGTAAACAGTCCGTATTCCACCGCAACTGCTGTTGGGGGCGATTTGAGCCGGATGCGTAACACTTCGGGTATCGCGTGAGTATTAAGACCCGTTCTCTACTAGAATAGTTTTCCGGACATCTAAGCGGGTGGGGGTTACCAATGAGGGACCTGGGAGACACAACCGCATACTTGCGCCGGGGCATACGGGAGATTTTGTGCCTGGCGCTTTTCTTTTTCACGTTTTTGGCCGGCGAGTACCTGTTTGATGCGCGCGTGGCCGAGTTCGTGCCGTCGAACGAGGTCGTCATCTACGAGAGCATTGTCGTCGGCGCGAGCGTGATTGGCTTTTTCGTGCGCCCATTTCTGTACTATCGCCGTCCCCAGACGATCGATGCGACGAGCGATATTACAGGCGTGCTGTTGGTATCGGCGTTGCTGCTGATGATTATGGCAGTGCAGTTTGAGGTCGTGGTTGCTGGCGGCTTGGTGGCGTGCTGTGCCCTGGGCTACTGCGGATCGACCGCCCATGCCAATCTGGCGCGGCGTTTTGCGCAGACGCCTTGTCTGGCACGTGCCGTGGCGGTTTCTTATGCTGCGGGCATTTTGGTGCAGGTGCTCAACCATATGGTGATGCCTGCGGGCATTCCTCAACAGTTTGTCCTTATCGCCTGTGCGATTGCTCAGATCGGGCTACTCCACGGTGCCCGTCGTGCCAAGCTGCGCGATGAGGCTGCGCCTGAGTTCGAGGCCGAGATTGCCGAGCTTTCGGTCGATGTGTCGGAGCGTGGCGCCAAGTGGCGCGATGATCTCGAGGCAAAGATGGCGTTCCAACGTGCTGTGGTGCGCCTGACGGTGGCGACCGCCTGCCTTACCGGCGTATTTGCGGCGCTTAATGCGGGACTTACGACCTCCCATGCCGCCGGCGCCATCGATCTTGGTGACTGGCCGCGCTTGCTGCTGGTTGTGAGTGCACTTGCCGCCGGCGCCCTGTATGACCTGCGAGGACGCTCGTATATGAATATCATCATGACGTGCGCCGCCATGCTGTCCACGCTCTCGTTCTTCGTGCTTATCACCGATGGCAACGGCGGCAATGCGCTCGCTGCCACGATTATCTTTTACCTGGGCACGGGCTTTTTCGTGGTGTTCTTTACCACGAAGTTCGCCGCGATTTCGATGTATGCCCGCTGGTCGTATTTGTGGCCGGGCATGGGCCGCGTCATCAACAACATTTGCTCAATGCTTGTGACGGCGCCGGCGGTGGCGATCATCTCGAGCCAAAACGTGCTAATGGCGGTGGGTGTCGTACTCGTGCTGTTTGTCGGCATTGCGATCTCGCTGCTGGGACAGTTTGGACAAGGCGTTGAGGACGAAGCGGATCACAGAGGCCTGGCGTTTGCCACCGACGATCTTGGCAAGAGCCGTGTGCCCGATCAGACCGACGCGGTGCCCCCGGAGACGCCGGAGCTTTCGTTTGACGATCGACTCGACGGCTTTGTAGCCGCCTTTGGACTTACGAAGCGAGAGCGCGATGTGCTGGAGGCGTTGGTCGTTTCGGACGACAGCGTGCAGGACGTGGCGGCGGCGCTCTTCCTTTCGCGTTCTACGCTCTACCGCCACATCGCCTCGATCAACAAAAAGACCGGTGCCGCCTCGCGCGTGGCCCTCATCAACTTCTTCTGGTCCTGGACGCCCCAAGACTAGCTAACCACCACAAAGGGGACAGGCACCTTTGTGGTGGTTTTACCTGCAAAAATATGAATATGAGACATTTGTCACCTGCCGTTTTGACGCTCAAAGGCATATGAATGTGATGTTGAGCGGAGCAGAACCGAAGGGGTGGGCCTATGGCGTCTCGTGGTTGCGCGTCTAATAAAATTGCGGGCGCGCTTATCGCCGTGGTTGTTGTTGCCGCGGCGGTGACACTCATGCGAGCTTACGGCGCCGGCGGCCATGGCGCTCAGGGAAAGACTGCCGCACAAGCGTCGCTCAATGATTGTGCCGCCGCTCCGGTGGCGGTCAAGCTTATCGAGGATGGGGAGGCGCGGACGGTCTATGAGACCGACGATGCCGAGCTGGTCGCATCGACCTTCGCCGCGCTCGACGATTGCACCGTGGGAAGTGCGGTGGATGAGCGGATGAGCGACGCCGGTCGCACGCTCGTCTTTGTCTATGGAGATGGCTCGGAGCAATCGGTGGAGTTCGAGGGCGGGAATATCGTGCTCGACAAGACGGCATATCGCCTTGACGGTGCCGATGAACTGTGGCGACAGCTTGCCGCTATCAAGAGCAGTCAACGAAATTAGGGATGTACGGGATGAGTGACTTGAGATTCTGCCCGGCGTGTGGGGCGCAGCTGCCTCGGGTCGCCGGCGTGCCGGTGCGGTTTTGCCCAGGGTGCGGCGTTCGACTTGAGGGCGTTGCGTGCGGCCCGGACGCCACGGGGTCTGTGAATGATGCGGCTGCCGATGATGGCGCGAGCGAAGGGCGCGAGCCGAGCACGGCCGCGCCGGCCGATGCGCCGACGCGGAGTGCCGAAGTCGCGTCACCGTCTGGCGACACGGCCTCGGCGGACGCTCCTTGCGCCGGTGAGCTTGAGCTCCATACCGCATGCGATGTCTCTGGCGGCCAGGCACTCGCGCAGGTGGCGCTGCCGCAGGGCTGGCATATCGAAGAGGCGCATCTTGAGCGCAGCGGCAGCTTCGACTGCCCGATTTCGGTTGGCGTGACGGCGGCGGGTCCGATGGGCGAGCGGATTATGTACCGCTCCGAACTTTGCTACGTGGATGCGGGCGCCGTTGCCAAGCGTATCCCCACGCAAACCGAGCGCAAGGCGTTTATGCACGTGGAGGC
>CAKUEZ010000147.1 GCA_934646965.1 uncultured Collinsella sp.
CTGTCGATGGTGCGCTCATAGCCCTCAAAGTCATAGCCGAGCACCTTCTCGACCAGCTCCATACGGTTGTAGACGCGTCCGGGATGGCGAGCGAGGGTGGTGAGCAGCTTAAACTCGGAAGCCGTCAGGTCAACTTCCTTGCCCTCGACCAAAATCTTGTGGCCCGAAATGTCAATGACCAGGTCGCCGAAGTCGAGCACCTCGACCGCCGGCTCGTCGGCCTGATGGGCACGGCGGAACAGGGCACGAACGCGGGCAACGAGCTCGCGCGGCGAGAACGGCTTGATCAGGTAGTCATCGGCGCCCAGCTCAAGACCGATAATGCGGTCCTCGATCTCGCCCTTGGCCGTAAGCATGATAATGGGCACATCGGAGGTATCGCGAATGGTGCGGCAGACGCGCTCACCCGGAATCTTGGGGAGCATGAGGTCGAGCACAACCAGATCGAACTGGTGCTTCTCGAACTCCTCGATCGCGGACTGGCCGTCGCCGACGCCCACGACCCAGTAACCCTCACGCTCGAGATAGGCTGCGACAGCGTCACGGATTGCCTTCTCGTCCTCGACCAGCAGAATCTTTTTTGCATCTGAAGCCATAACACGGCCCCCCTGTCTCAATTAGCTAAGAACAAGCCCATTTTAACGCACCTGAGCCCACCGGGTATCGCATGGACGCGACAGCTCGGCGGGCGGTACTCATAGTTACAACGCGCTTATTCCCCCGCCGGTGCCTTTTTAACCCCACGTAACCTAAAGTGAGAACAAACGGGCCGTAACCGTCTCGGGAACGCCCTGGCTGTTTCGAACCGTGGCGTACGTCAAAAACGTATCCGATTCACCCGCTGTAGCAGGATAATCGCCATACTCGAGGGCACGATCGGGAGACAGTAGCGACCCATAGGTCTTTGCCGACGTGTTGATCAGAAAATGAGACGCCTGAACCTTAACCAAGTACTTGTTCTTTTTCCCCGCGGCACACGCAAGCGGCTCGCGCGACAAAAAGAGATAGGGACCGCCCTCGTTGCCGATATACGTGCCCATATTGCCCAAGCTGCCGACGCCGTTATACGTCGCCTCGATGGAAAAGACAAACGTGTCACCCATATAGACGGCCTCGAAAGGGGACACCGAAGAGGGAAGCACGAGCTGGGCGCGCTTGTTGTTATCGTCGGTCAAGTCGATGGCCGTCATGCCGTAATAGACGCCCTCGTCGTTGTGCACGCGCGGTGAAATGGTCAAGATGCCGTCGCTCACACGTGGCGCAGATGCAAAACGACCCGTCGATTTCCAAATTATCTCGGGCTTGGACTCGTCGACCGACTGACGATAGCAAAACGAATCGTTACTCGTCTTAGAGCCGCCCGACGCAGGCATTTTGTACCAGATAACCGATGCCCCATATGCGGTAAAGAGCGGCGGGTCGTAATCCTTGCCGCCGCGATCGAGCTCGACGGCATTACCGGTAAGCGATACCCCCGACAGCCCCTGAGCGTAAAGCTTCCACGCGGAGTTCGCATAGTCCATCTCGATCCACGCAAACACGCTGTCGGTCGCGCGGACATCATAAAACGCATAGCCCGTGCCCTCGACGGGGTCTTCGACCAACGTCGTGAGCGAACCATCGCTCAGGCTGAGCACACCGAGCGTATTGGCGTGCTGCGCCGAGGCGGGCGCCATCATTGCCGCGGACAGGTCGCCGTCGCAGTAGTACAGCAGCGTGCCAAGCGGCAGCGTCCACGAAGCCGTAGGCTCAAGATCGATATCGACGGCCTCATACTCATCCGTAATCGAGACAATCTTGGAATCGTCCTTGACGACCTGCGGCTCGCCGGCGGCATCGTCGCTGGTGCCGGTTTTTGACGAGCACCCCGCGAGCAGCGTAGCGACGCCCGCGGTGGCGCCGCCCAACACAAAACTCCGGCGCGTTATTCCGTTCTTAAAGCGATCGGCGATACCCATTAGGCAATCTCGGCGCGGGCGGCCTCGATGGCGCGCGTAAGCTGATCGGCGCAAGAAGTCTTCTTCATGCCGCACGTGTTGCCGGCGAGGACCTCAACCACGCGATCGGAAGGAGCGCCCTCGACCAGTTTGGAGATGGCCTTGAGGTTGCCATCGCACCCGCCGGTAAACTCGACGCCCAGCACCTTGCTGCCGTTGTCAGAGAGATTGAGGTGAATATTGCGAGCACACACGCCCTGCGGCTTGTAGTCAAAACTAATCATTGAGATCCCCTCTCAAATACACAGTAAGTCACTTATTATCGCTGTCTATTCTCGGATACAACAAGGCGCTTTGCCGGCAACACACATTACCAGCAAAGCGCCCGAACCAGTAAATGTCGCGGCTGATCCTACTCGAAGTTCAGCTGCTCCAGACGATCGAAGACCGTATCGATACGGGTGAGGAAGTCCCACGGGTCGAAGATTTCGTCGAGTTTCTCCTGGCTGACGGTGCAGCGCGGATCGGCCTCGAGGCGCTCCTTAAAGGTGGGGCCGGAGACGCAATCCTGCACCTCATGCCAGGTGGCCATGGCGTTTTCCTGCACGATGGCATAGGCGTCCTCGCGGGTGATGCCCGTATCGACGAGGGCCAGCAGCACCTTGGAGGAGAAGATGAGGCCGCGGGTCTTGTTGAGGTTGGCCATCATGCGGGCCGGATACAGCTGCAGGCCGTCGATAACACGAATGAGGCACTGGAACATGTGGTCGAGCGCGATAAAGCTATCGGCCTGGGCGACACGCTCGGCAGAGGAGTGCGAAATGTCGCGCTCGTGCCACAGGGCGACGTTATCGAAGGCGACCTGGGCGTTGGACTTCACGACGCGCGACAGGCCGCAGACCTTCTCCATGGTGATCGGGTTGCGCTTATGCGGCATGGCGGAGCTGCCCTTTTGACCCTTGCGGAACGGTTCCTCGGCCTCGAGCGTATCGGTCTTCTGCAGGTTGCGAACCTCGGTAGCGATGCGCTCGCAGGTGGCTGCTGTGGTGGCAAGGACGCCGGCGAGGTAGGCGTGATGGTCGCGGCTGATAACCTGCGTGGACAGGGGATCGTGAACCAGACCCAGATGCTCGCAGACATACTCCTCGACGAACGGCTCGATAGAGCTGTAGGTGCCGACAGCACCGGAGATGGCACCGAAAGCAACGTTATTGCGAGCATCCTCAAGACGGTCGAGGTCGCGCTTGAGCTCCCATGCCCAGGAGCCAAACTTCATACCGAAGGTCATCGGCTCGGCATGGATGCCGTGGGTGCGACCGGCGCAGAGCGTATTGCGCTCCTCGAAGGCACGGCGCTTGCAGATTTCGCCGAGCTTCTTGACGTCCTCGATAATCAGATCGCAGGCCTGGGTGAGCTGATAGCACAGAGCCGTATCGCCCAGGTCGGAGCTGGTCATGCCGTAGTGAACCCAGCGGCTGGGCTTTGGCTCGCCCTCGGGAACGTCGGCGTCAATGTACTCCTTCATGTTGGTCAGGAAGGCGATGACGTCGTGGCGCGTGACCTCCTCGATCTCGTCGACCTTTGCCTTCTCAAAGTTGGCGTGGTCGCGGATCCACTGGGCCTCGTCTTTGGAAATACCGATCTTGCCGAGCTCCGCCTGGGCCTCGCAGGCCAGGACCTCGATCTCCTGCCAAATGGCGTACTTGTTCTCGAGGGAGAAGATGTGTCCCATCTCCGGGCGGGTATAGCGATCGATCATAGCGGCTCCTTTTTGGTTATTGGCACGTTGGTCGTAACTCGACTATTGTACCGTGCGCAGGTGCCCGCATGGACAACAGGCATCAACCTAACATTTTGTCGGGGCGGGCAACGGGACGTCCGCGTATTTGCTTCGCAAATCCGCACCGGCTTCAGACGAGATCTTCGGATTCACAGAGCCGCTGGGGGAGACTTCGTTAAATTGGCTATCCCGACGTCTCCCTTTGCTGATGGAGCGGGCAACGGGACGTCCGCGTATTTGCTTCGCAAATACGCACCGGCTGTGGTCGGCGAATCCGGGTTCGTAAAAGCGCAAGGGTAAAGCCGGTTGAATCTTCCATTCCCGAAATCTGCCGCGCTCGGTGGAGCGGGCAACGGGACGTCCGCGTATTTGCTTCGCAAATACGCACCGGCTTCAGGCGCCTGCCGGCGCCTTCGCCTGCTCGCTACAAACGCTTCGCGTTTGCTTTACGCTCGCACCCTGTCGGGTTCGAGTCCCGGCACTTTATTGAAAAAAGCACGGTAACGAAACGTTACCGTGCCTGAAATTCGAATGGAGCGGGCAACGGGACTCGAACCCGCGAGTGTCAGCTTGGGAAGCTGATGCCTTACCACTTGGCGATGCCCGCTT
>CAKUEZ010000148.1 GCA_934646965.1 uncultured Collinsella sp.
GTGATGACGAGGTTCGCGCCCTCCTTGGCAAAAGCGATATCGATGCCGTAGCCGATGGAGCCAGCGGAGCCGTCCTTGAGCGTAGCCTTGCCGCCACCGGTGATGATCACGGTCTTACCAGTGAAAAGTCCCATACAAAGTCCTTTCAGAATCGCGACGGACGTACCCGCCGACTGCGCGTATCCAAATAAACGCGTCAAAAGCTGAGATGCAACTTTAGCGTGTTCAAGTGAAAATAAAAGACCTCGGCAGGCGAACGGCATAACGTCTTTCGGCGAAGGGAATGTCAAGTACCAACTGGATAAAGCGGCCGAGTTTTTGTTATCGAAACGAGTCATCGAACACGTTTTGAAACTTTGCAGCGGGGCGCGGGATGTCGGCGCAAAACTTTATTATAGGGTGACGAACAACGATGAGGAGCACATGCCTATGACAGACGAGCTGGACCCCCAGACTCAACAGCATATTGATGATTCCGCAGATGTCGCCGCAGATACCGACGCTGTGACCTGCGATGATACCGACGCCGACGACGCCACTCTAAACGAAAACGCTGCAACCGAAGCCCCCGCCGCCGAAGATGCCGACGAGCAAAACGACGATGCGCCCGCTCAGGACGACGACCCCGCACAGGATGCCGCTCAGCAAGCAGCGGGCCCCATCGAGGTGTCTTCGGAAGAAGAGCTCGACGCCGTCATGGACTCCATGATGGATGCCGTTAAAGCGATGAAGGACGCTGTCGCCGACGCCGATGTCGACGCCGAAGAAGAGGAGGCCGCCGAGGCAGCCTCGACGTTTGTTCCCGGCGAGACCCCGGTTGCCGACCAGGGCAGCACCATGCCCTCGTTTCTGCAGCTCGAGCATCCCACGATCGGCGCCGATGCGGTCGACCCACATGCAGCGGGCTTTTCTGTGATCGAGGGCGGTACCGGCAACATCGCCGCGCCGCAGGCTGCCGATGCGGATGCCGCCGAAGCTGAGCGCCCGGCTGCCCCGCATGCCCCCGCCGCGAGCCGCGACCTGGGAACCGCCGTCTCGAGCACCGCGAACGCCGTGGGCGCCTTCATCGCCCAAGGCGCCTCGGCCATGCGCGAGATGAACGCCGCGAAAAAGGCGCTCGCCGATGCCCGCGTCCACCTGGCCGAACTTGAGCAGCGCATTGCCGATCAGGCCGAAGAACTCGAGACGCGCCAAGACATCACAGGCCGCTACGACCAGATTGTCGCCGATCAACGGCAGGCCATCGCCACGGCGCAGAAGACCGCTGCGGCAGCCGAAATCGATCGCGACGCCCATGCCGCCAAAGCGACGGAGCTCAAAGGCCAGCTCGAGCAAATGAAGGCAGAAGATGATGCAGTCGAGCGTCGCCTGAAAGCTGCACTCGATGCCGTCGAAGCCCGCGAGGCAAGCTCGCGCGAAACCGGCAACCGTCTGGTTCGTCGTCTTGAGGATTCCAAGCGCATCCGTGACAAGGTTAAAGCCGAGCGCGATGCCGGCGTCGCCGCCGCACGGCAAACCGCTGATGCCACGCGCGCACAGCTCGAGACGCTGCGTCGCGAGTATGCCGAGCTGCAGCGCAACCCTTCGGCAAACCCCGCCAATTACACCGTGCGCACCAGCGAGTTGTCTATGCAAATCTCCGACGCTGCCGACGCCCTTCGCAAGGCCGAGGAAGACATTCCGCGCGTGACCGCCGACCTTGAACATTCGCTCGCCGCCGCCGAGCAGGCCGTCGAGCAGGCACAGGCCCCCATCGCCGACGCCAAGCGTGCACACCAGGCCGTAACGACCGAGGCAGATGCCGCACGCGATGAGCTCCAGACGGCGAAGACCGCCGCCGCGACGCGCCAGCGCGAACTGCGCGAAAAGATCGCCGTCGAGGACAAGGCTCGTCGGGACCAGGATCAGGCCATCGCCAACGCCCAGGCAGATGCCGCGCATGCACAGTCGATTATCGAGCAGGCGACCGAGGTGCACGACCACCCCGAGATCACTGAATCGCTTGCTGGGTCCTTGGCCCGAGACAAAGCCGAACACGCCGAGACCGAGCGCGAAGTTGCCCAACTCGAAGCCGCCGAGGACGACGTACGCGAGCGCACCCGCGACTCACGCATCAAATTCACCGGCGCCATCGTCTGCATCATCGCCGCAATCCTAGCGATCATCCTAATCTGGCTCTTCACAAGCAAGTAGTCATTGGGGACGTTCTTGAATGACTAGTCAAGAGATTGGTGCAAAGTAACCTGACCCCTTTGCACCAGTCTCTTGACAACCAAAGAAATGCCGACGTTTTGGCAACGACAGCGAAAACCCGCCAGAGCGAGCAAGGTGCCTTGAAAGAGGAGGGCATTGACCTTCTGGTCATGCCCGACGATTGAACGTCAGATTGCCGCTTAGGGGCGTTTGCAGCGTCGGCCGGTTACGGCGTTTGGTAAAACGCCGTAACCTACAAAATGAGCATTGCATCGCCAAAGCTGAAGAAACGGTAGCGCTCCTCGATGGCGGCGGCGTAGGCATCCATGATCTGGTCGCGGGTGGCGAGCGCGCTCACGAGCATCATGAGCGTGGAGCGCGGCACATGGAAGTTCGTGATCAGCGCATCGACCACGTGATAGGTCGAGCCGGGCATGAGGTAGAGCTGCGTCGTCGCGTTCTCGCGCACCACGATGTCACCGCGGCCGAGCGTGTCGGAACCGTCCTCACGGCCCTCAAAATAGCGCGCCGTCACGGCCGGATCGGACACCGGCGCGTCCGCGTCAAATGCGCTCTCGAGCGAGCGCACCGCGGTGGTGCCGACGGCGATCACGCGATGCCCCTCGGCCTTGGCCTTGTGCACGGCGTCGACCACCTCCTGCGACACGTGGTAGCGCTCGGTGTGCATCACGTGCTGTGTGGGGTCGTCCTCCTCCACCAAGCGGAAGGTATCGATACCCACCTCGAGCTCGACGGCAGCAAACTTCGCACCCTTGGCCTCGATGGCAGCCATAAGCTCGGGCGTGAAGTGCAGGCCCGCCGTGGGGGCAGCAGCCGAGTGCTCCTCCTTCATGGCGTACACGGTCTGATACTTCTCGGGGTCGCCCTCGTAGTCGGTAATGTAGGGCGGCAGCGGCACATGGCCGGCGGCGTGGATAGCCTCGTCGAGCGTACGCGGCTCGCCGGCGGCATTGCAACCGGCCGGCTCAAAGCGCACCAGACGGCCACCGCGGCTATCGGTGACAAAGTCGACGATCTCGGCCGTCAACACCACGGGAGCCCCCTCGGGCGCATGGGCGCCACCGGCACGATACTCAATCTGAGCACCGGGCTTCAGACGCTTACCCGGCTTGACCAGGCACTCCCACACATGGCCCAGCGGATCCACGTCCTCACGGCGCTTGAGCAGCAGCGTCTCGACCACGCCGCCCGAGCCGGTTTTGCGACCGATCAGACGGGCCGGCATCACGCGCGTCTGGTTGATGACGAGCACGTCGCCCGGCTCGATATAGTCGATAACGTCACGGAAGATGCGGTGCTCGACGGTGCCGCCGTGCTCCAGCGGCGTCCCCGCCTCGGAACCCTTGCGGTCAACCACCAGCAGGCGACAGGAATCGCGCGGCTCAGCGGGAGCCTGGGCGATAAGCTCTTCGGGCAGGTTGTAATCAAAATCATCGGTACGCATAGACACGTCAGATTCTCCTTATATAGCTAAAGTCCGCTCTACATCCTAGCAGGCTGCCAGTCCAAATGAGCTACTTTTTGGCAGCTTTGCGTTCGTCGCGCAGACGGGCACGATCCATGGCCGCCTCGACGGCCGAAAAGCGACAGCCACAGTAGTTCTGCCGGTACATCCCCAGCTCACGCGAACGACGCGTGGCCTCGGGGTAGTACGGGCGAAAATCACGGATCACCGGGGTGAGTCCACGGGCCGCAGCCAAGTGCTCAAGCACGTCATTGCAGGTGTCGAACAGCTGATACGGCGAGACGGCGAGCGTCGTGCCCACGTACGCAAACCCGCGTTCCTCAGCAACCCGGCACGCCTCGGCCAAGCGCAGGGCATAGCACGCGCGACAGCGACGAGGGCGATCAGCTCCCAGCGGGGCCACGCTGGTCTCCCAGTGCTCGCGGTCCTCCCCCGCCTCGATAAGATCGATGCCGCCGTCGGCACACCAACGGCGCAGCTCGTCCAAGCGGCGCTGCCATTCATCGCGTGGCTGAATATTGGGGTTGGTCCAGCAAATCGTGGGCTCAAACCCCTCCTCGCGCAGCAAGCGAACCGGCTCAAGCGAGCACGGCGCACAGCAAGCATGCAGCAGCAACGGCTTCATCGACATCTCCTC
>CAKUEZ010000149.1 GCA_934646965.1 uncultured Collinsella sp.
TTGAGACCCAGAAGCGCACGCCCAAGGCAAGCGCCTACTGGTACAAGCACGTGGCCGAGACCCGTCGTCTGGACTAGTTGACGCCATCGGCTGCCGTGACCATCACGCAGCCGCGCACCTTACCATTCCCGATTGCATGGACACTGCGTCCATGCACCTCTTTCCGTGTGGCGGATACGACCTTCCCGGTGGATGCTTCGGCATCCTTGGTCGTATCCGCCTCTTTTGTTTTTGAGTGGACCGGGGTGTGGCCGTTTGTCTCGATCTGTAACATCTGGTCGAGTTTTTCGGTCCCAACTGTTACAGATCGAGATGAACGGGCCGAGCAAACCTACACCCGTAGGTCCCTCACGCTGGAGCGCTCGACCAACACGCCCGAGACGAGTGTACGGCTTCTGGAGCTTGGAGCCTCCAGGCCCGCAACGACCTCATTGAGTGCGCGGATGCCCAGCTCGCGGTGGCGGAACTTCACCGATGTCAAAATCGAATTGGGGATCGTCTTATAGAGCTCGTCGTCGAAGCCTATCACAGACACGTCGCCGGGTACGCTCAACCCCTTGTCGCGCAAAGCCATCATTACGCCGTTTGCCATGCAGTCGTTAGCAGCGAGGACCGCCGTGCAATCAGGTTTGTCGGCAAGCGCGAGACCTGCGGCATAGCCACTATCCGCATTCCAATCACCCTGTAGCGGCTCGGGCGGCTCAATGCCACGTGCCTCGAGCGCTGCGCGCCAGCCCTTCATACGGCACTGACTCGACAGCGATTCTTCCTTACCGGCAACGAAGTACACATTCTTGTGCCCGTGATTCAAAAAGTACTCGCACGCCATACGCGCGCCGCCCTCTTGGTCGTCACTGACGGTAGAGCAGGTGGGATGCTCCATGGGCGTGATAATCACGGTCTTGAGATCCTTCGGCGCCTCAAACGTATCGAAGTCATCGACCATCTGACGCAAGTTGAAGATCATGCCATCGACAGGCAGCTGTGACATCCTGCGCGCTGCATCGGCAAGGGTCATCTTCTCCCCCGCCCGCTTCTTGATCATCGTAAGCGCAAAGCCGCGCTCCTCGGCGGCATCGGCGATACCGTCAATCATGTCCACGGCACCGCCCGACAAGTGAAATAGCACCACGCCGATGCACCCGTAACGGCCCAACTTGAGCGAGCGCGCGGCAAAGTTAGTTCGGAACCCGAGCGCTTCCATGGCCGCATGGACCTTATCGCGCGTCGATTCGCGCACGCTATCGGGTTCGTTGATCACACGAGATACCGTCTTGAGGGAGACACCTGCGGCAACTGCCACATCGTTCATCGAGACGTTTTTCTTGTCCATCGTTGCCACTACTTCTCCAGTCGGTTTTGCATCGCTTGTTTTTTGCGTTCTAGCATACACTACCTGCCCGACTGACAAATCAGCCGTTTATCGGACAATATCGACCGTTCACCTGTAAATCCTTGTTGCTCTTCCAAAAATGTCTTACGTTGTCATTAACGAAATGACAACGTTGTCATTTCGCAATGCCTTCCTTAAGCAGGAAGGTTTCCGGGCAGTCCTAACCATCCATCGACGACCAGTTCCATCCACATGCATTGCGCATCGAGCAGCAAAGGAGCTCTATGGACGCCATCGTAAAGATGCTCGAAAAGCATCAACCGTTCTTTGAGAAGATCTCGAGGAACATCTACCTCCAGGCCATTAAGGACGGATTCCTTGGGTGCATGCCCATCGTCCTCACCTCTTCGATCTTCCTGCTGATTGCCACCCTTCCTGGCGTAGTTGGCATCACGCTGCCCCAGCCGCTCATCGACTGGTGCAACAAGCTGTACAACTTCACCATGGGCGTCATGGGCATCATGGTTGCCGGCACCACTGCCAAGAACTTTACAGCTTCCATGAACCGTCGCATGCCCGCCGGCAAGGTGCTCAACGACGGCTCCACCATGGTGGCCGCCCAGTGCAGCATGCTTTTGCTCGCAGTCACGCAGTTCACCACCAAGTTCAACGGCTCCGAGCTTTCGGTCTTCGACTGCACCAGCATGGGTACGCGCGGTCTGTTCTCGGCCTATATCGCCGCGTTCATTACCGTGTGGGTTTATAAGTTCTGTGTCTCGCGTGATCTGACCATTAAGCTGCCCAAGGAGGTCCCGGGCGCTATCGCTCAGAACTTCCGCGACATCATCCCCTTCGGCGGTGCTGTCATCATCTGCGGCATCATCGATGTGGTTGTGCGCAACCTCATGGGTGTTCCGTTCTCCGAGCTGCTCATCAAGCTGCTCTCCCCGCTCTTCACCGCGGCAGAAACCTACCCCGGCCTTATCCTTATCCAGGCAGCCACCGCGTTCTTCTGGTTCATCGGCGTCCACGGCCCCTCGATCGTCCAGCCGGGTATTGACCCCATCCGTCTTGCCAACCAGGCCGAGAACCTGCAGGTTCTTCTTGCCGGCGGTCACCCCGCCCACTCCCTCACCTTCAACATGTCGCTCGTAGGTGAGTTCGGCGGCACCGGTGCCACGTTTATCGTGCCGCTCCTGCTGATCCTCTTTATGAAGTCCAAGCAGCTCAAGGCCGTCGGTAAGGCCTCGATTGTTCCTGTTGCCTTTGCCGTCAACGAGCCGCTGCTCTTTGGCGCTCCCATGATCCTCAACCCCTACATGCTCATCCCCTTTGTTGCCGCCGGCTGCGTCAACGTGAGTGTTGCCAAGTTCTTTATCGATAACGTGGGCATGAACGGCTTCTCCTTCGTGGTGCCTTGGGCCACCCCCGCCCCCATCGGTATCTTCATCACCACGAACTTCCAGCTTATCGCCCTGGTATTTGTCGCGATTATCATCTTGCTGGACGCCATCATCTACCTGCCGTTCTTGAAGGCATACGATAAGCTGCTCTGCGACCAGGAGGCCGAGCGCGCCGCCGAGCTGGGTCTCGAGTCCGATGGTGCCGCTGCCATCGCCGCCAAGCCCTCTGCGCCCGCTGTCGAGCAGGCTACCGCTTCCGCCGAGACGACTGTTGCCGCCGTCGACAGCGAGTCTGTCGCCGATCAGCCCGAGCCCGCCGCCGACGCATCCGCTAAGAAGGACGTCGATGGCCTGAAGGTCCTCGTCCTGTGCGCCGGCGCCGGCACCTCCGCCATGCTTGCCAACGCCATCAAGGAAGGTGCCGCGCAGACCGGTGAGAACATCGCCTCCTCCGCAGGTGCCTATGGCCAGCACACCGCCATCATGGATCAGTACGACGTTATCGTGCTTGCCCCGCAGGTCCGTAGCTACTACAACGACATGAAGGCCGACACCGATCGCCTGGGCATTAAGCTGCTCGCCCCGCGTGGCAAGGAATACATCGACCTTACCCGCGACCCCGCCGGCGCCATCAAGTGGCTCCGCGAGAACCTCGACTAATTTCCTCCCTCTGCTGGTGCCCGAATCCCCGTTCGGGCACCTCTCCCTATCCACGACCTTATGAAAGGACAGCAGATGACGAACCTCATGCAGTTCCCCGACGGCTTTGTGTTTGGCGGCGCCACCGCCGCTTACCAGGTTGAGGGCGAGACCCGCACGCACGGCAAGGGCAAAGTGCCCTGGGACGATTTCCTGGCTGCTCAGGGTCGCTTCTCCCCCGATCCCGCAAGCGACTTCTACAACAAGTACCCGGTCGATATCGACCTGTGCCAGCGCTTCGGCATCAACGGTATCCGTGTCTCCATCGCTTGGAGCCGCATCTTCCCCAACGGCACTGGTGAGATCAACCCCGAGGGCGTTGCCTTCTATCACGAGCTCTTTGCCACCTGTAATAAAGCCGGCGTTATCCCCTACGTCACGCTCGATCACTTCGATACGCCCGAGGCCTTCTACCAGGACGGCGGCGAGGGCTTCCTGACGCGCACGACGATCGACGCCTTTGTCGAGTACGCCAAGTTCTGCTTTGCCGAGTTCACCGAGGTCAAGCACTGGTTTACCTTTAACGAGATTCCCGCGACCGCCGAGGGCAGCTTTATCGTCGGCAACTGGCCGCACGGCGAAAAGTATCGCCTGGACAAGGCCTTCCAGCTCATGCACAACATGATGGTGGCCCACGCCAAGGCCGTCGTCGCCTTCCATGAGGGCGGCTTTGAGGGCGAGATCGGCATTGTCCAGAACCTGGAGCCCAAGTATCCCCTCGACCCCAACAGCGCTGCCGACTGCGAGGCAGCCCGCATGGCCGACGTTATCAACAACCGCTGGGTGCTCGACGCCACCTTCCGCGGCCACTACGCTGCAGACACTATGGAAGCCGCAACCAAGCTGGCGCATATCGCCGGCGGCGAGCTCGACGT
>CAKUEZ010000150.1 GCA_934646965.1 uncultured Collinsella sp.
CCAGCTGCGTAAACTGGTTGATGGGCATGGCCGCCTGGCGCACAAAGACCAGGTAGCTCGCGAGCGCGCCCACGTCGACCAGGCCGTTGATGCAGAGCATACCGCCCGCCACCGCAACGATCGCGTAGTTGGCATATCCGATCACCACGGTCATGGGCACCATCGAGTTGGCGTAGGCCTGCGCGGCGCCACCGGTGCGGCGCAGCTCCTGGTTGCGCGCGTCAAAACCGGCAACGTTAGCCTGCTCGTGGTTAAAGACCTTGATGACCTTTTGGCCCGAGACCATCTCCTCGACATACCCGTCCAAGTCGCCGAGCGACGCCTGCTGGGCGGCAAAGAAGCGCTTGGAGCGGATACCCGAATAGCGCGCGTACAGTACGATGGCCGCGTCGCACACGAGCGTGATGATCGTGAGCTGCCAGTTAAGGATGATGAGCATGGCCGTGGTGCCGATCACCTGGATGGTCGCCTGGATCACGTTGGCAAAGCTGTTGTTGAGCGCCTCGGAGACGGTGTCGACATCGTTGGTAAAGAAGCTCATGATGTCGCCCGAGCGCGTGCTATCGAAATAGCTGAGCGGCAGCGTCTGGATGTGCGCGAACAAGTCGCGGCGGATGTCGGACACAACACGCTGGGCTGCGCGCACCATGATTTGCGAGTAGCCCAGTGCCGAGAGCACGCCGGCAGCGTAGATGGCGGCCGCAAAGAGAACCTGCTTGGTGAGCAGCTCCTCCCCGCCCGCGGCCAAGCCGTTGACGATGGGACGCACCATATAGGTGCCGGCAAGGCTTGCGATGGCGGCGATAGAGGCGAGCACGCCCACCGCCAGCAGCGAGAACTTGGCGTGGCCCATGTAGCTGAGCAGGCGGCGGAGTGTCTGCCCCAGATTGGCCGGACGGGCCTGAGCTGATGTCTTAGGCATGGCGCTCACCCCCTTCCAGAGATGTTCCGCATGCGACGGAGGAAAACGGATCATTTACGCCACCCGTGGCGTCCTCATCCCCCGCGAACTCCATCTGCGAGGCGTAAATCTCCTGGTAGATGTTGTCACCCGCCAGCAGCTCTTCGTGCGTGCCCACACCATGGACACGGCCGTCGTCCAGAACCACAATGCGATTGGCATCCATCACGCTCGCGATGCGCTGGGCGATGATGATCACAGTCGTATCGGGAATCTGTGCGATGTGCTCGCGGATCTTGGCGTCGGTCGCCATATCGACCGCACTGGTCGAGTCGTCAAAAATGAGCACGCGCGGATGCTTGAGCAGCGTGCGCGCGATGCACAGGCGCTGCTTCTGTCCGCCCGAAACACCAGCGCCGCCCTGGCCCAACTCGCCGTCCAGCCCGCCGATGCGGTCCAGGAACTCGTCCACGCACGCCGCGCGGCAGGCACGCAGCAGTTCCTCGTCGGTGGCATCGGGCGCGCCCCACTGCAGATTCTCGCGCACGGTGCCCGTAAACAGCACGTTCTTTTGCAGCACAATGCCCACGGCGTCGCGCAGGGCGGCCAGGTCGTAGTCGCGCACGTCGCGCCCGCCCACGAGCACGGCGCCCTCGGTCGCGTCATACAGGCGCGCGATGAGCTGCACGAGCGAGCTCTTGCCCGAGCCCGTGCCGCCGAGCACGCCCACCGTGGAGCCCGGCTCAATACGAAGGTCGATATGCTCGAGCACGTCCTCGGCAGCATCCGCGCGGTACTTAAACGACACGTCGCGGAACTCAACGCTTCCGTCGGCAACCTCGCGCACCGCCGCGTCTGCCGCAGGTGCCTGGATGAGCGATTGCTCGTCAATCACGCGCGAAATGCGCTCCACGCTGGCGAGCGCGCGCGTGAGCAGCAAAAACACGTTGGAGATCATCATGAGCGAGTTCATGATCAGCAGCACGTAGCTCATAAAGCCCGTGAGCGAGCCCACGCCCAGCTCGCCGGCGATAATCATGCGCCCGCCGATCCACAGGATAGAGATGGCGGCCACATACATCGACAGTTGAAACACCGGCAGGTTAAGCACGGCGTTGCCGAAGGTCTTCGTCGCCGTGTGCGCAAGCTCGGTATTGACGGTGTCGAACTTGGCCTCCTCGTGCTCGGCGCGCACATACGCCTTGACGGCGCGCACGGCGGTGAGGTCCTCCTGCACCACGCCGTTGAGGTGGTCCATCGAAGTCTGCAGCTGACGGTAGAGCGGGCTGACGCGGTAGGTGATGACGCCCAGCACAATCGCCAGTACGGGCAGGATGATCGCGAAGACCGTGGCAAGCGGGCGCGACAGCACCAGGGCATAGACCAGGCCGACGATGAGCGTCACCGGTCCGCGCACCATGGGACGAAAGCCGTTGCCGATGGCGTTTTGGATGACGGTGATGTCGGTGGTCATGCGGGTGACAAGCGAGCTGGCGTCGTAGTTGTCCAGGTTGCCAAAGGCGAGCGTCTGGATCTTGCGATACTCGGCCTCACGCAGGTTGGCGCCCAGGCCCGAAGCTACGCGAGCGGATGTGCGGGCATAGCCCAGGCCCAGTACCAGCGAAAACGCCGCACACACCAGCATGCACGCGCCCTGCAACAGCATGTAGTTGACGTCGCCCGCGGGCACGCCCACGTCGATGATATTGGCCATGATGACTGGGATAAACAGCTCGAGCGCGGTCTCGACCGAGACGAACATCACGCCGAGTACGGCATCGCGACGGTATTCCCCCAAATAGGAAAACAAGATTTTGAGATTGCGCACGCAGGTTCATCCCCCATCAAACGTTGTTCGCAAACGCACGTATTATTGCGCGCCGAGCGATAGTGTCAAGTGTTCCGAAATCGATTTCTGCAAGGCTGGCACAGGCGCTAAGCCCGCGCGGCGCGTGCCCGTATTCAAATGGAAATGATTGTGGGCGCGAATTTTTCGCCCCACCGGCAACATGAACCTTGACTCTACAATCGTTGTAGGGTTTTCACTACACTGGTACGCAAACGAACCAAGCCAGAAAGTGCCCTGCCCATGGAACACGACCTCACACGCGGCAACGTCCTCAAGACCATCGCGGTCTTCGCCCTGCCCTATATGCTCTCGTACTTTTTGCAGATGCTCTACGGCATGGCCGACCTGTACTTTATCGGGCAGTTTAGCGGCGCCGCCGGCATCACCGCCGTGGGCAATGGCGCGCAGACGCTCTATATCATTACCGTGACGCTCGTGGGCCTGGCCATGGGAACAACGGTCGTCGTCGGCCACGCCGTGGGCTCGCGACGCTTCGATCGCGCCGAGGCCGCCATCGGCAACACCATCACGCTCTTTATGGGTGTCTCGATAGTGTTGGCCGCCGTCCTGCTCGCACTGTGCCCGCAAATCGTGGCCCTCATCGGCACGCCGGCCGAAGCCGTCGAAGGCACTGCCGCCTACCTGCGTATCTGCTTTATCGGCATACCGTGCATCGCCGCATACAACATCCTCTCGGCCATCTTTCGCGGCCTGGGCGATTCGCGCTCGCCCATGTATGTGATCGGCGTGGCGTGCGTTATCAACATCGCGCTCGACTTTCTGTTCATTGGCCATATGGGGCTCGGCCCCGTGGGCGCGGCGCTCGGCACGGTGATCGCGCAGACGGCAAGCGTGGCCCTCGCACTCGTATGGCTCAAGAGCCGCCGCACGAACATCCACGTCAAACGCAGCGACCTGCGCCCCCAGCCCGAGGTGCTCGGCAGCATCCTTAAGATTGGCGTGCCCGTGGCCGTGCAGGACGGCTGCATCCAGGTGGCGTTTATGTTCATCACCGTCATCGCCAACCACCGCGGGCTGGTCGACGCCGCCGCCGTGGGCCTGGTCGAGAAGATGATCAGCTTTTTGTTCATTGTGCCGAGTTCCATGGGCGCCACCGTCAGCGCGCTCACGGCGCAAAACGCCGGCGCGGGCAAGGGCGACCGCGCGCGTCAGGTGCTCAAGGACGCCATGACCATCTCGGTGGTGTACGGCTGCCTGATCACGGCGCTCATGTGGCTGGTGGCACCGGCGTTTCTCGGCTTTTTTGCCAAGGACGCCGCGGTGGTCGCAGCCGGCACCGGCTATATGCGCAGCTATATTTTCGACGCGATCTTCGCCGGCATCCATATTTGCTTTAGCGGCTTTTTCGCTGCGTACGGCAAGAGCTACATCGGCTTTGCGCACAACGTGCTGGCCGTGGCGCTCATTCGCGTGCCGGGCGCATGGCTGCTGTCGAACGCCTATTCCGACACTCTGTTTCCCATGGGTATCGCCTCGCCGTGCGGGTCGATTCTGTCGGCAGCCATTT
>CAKUEZ010000151.1 GCA_934646965.1 uncultured Collinsella sp.
TCAACATCGACCAAGGGAGTCCCACGATGCAAAAGCCTGCGTTTGCCTTCCAATGGCATATTACGGATGAATGCGATCAGCGCTGCAAACATTGCTATATCTTCGCCAACGGTGCCTGCGCCGGTTTTAAGCGCATGCCGTGGGAGCAGATGGTCCAGGTCGTCGATCAGGCCCAGGCGCTCTGCGAGCGCATCGGCCGCCAGCCGTACTTTTACGTTACGGGCGGTGACCCCATTCTTCATCCCGATTTTTGGCGCCTTGCCGAGCTCTTGCACGAGCGCGGTTTCATGTGGTGCGTGATGGGCAATCCGTTCCATCTGACCGACGAGGTCTGTGCTCGCATGAAAGAGCTGGGTTGTCGCAAATACCAGCTCTCGCTTGATGGACTCGAGGCAACGCACGATTACTTCCGTAAACCCGGCTCGTTTGCCGAGACCATGCGTGCTATCGGTTGTTTTAAGCGCGCGGGTATCTGGGTTGCCGTTATGAACACGGTATCGAGCATGAATGCTGCCGAGTTGCCGCAGCTCATCGATCTGGTGGCAAGCCTCGAGGTCGACGTGTTCGCCTTTGGGCGCTACTGCCCCACGTCGGGCCAAAAGCGTGACGAGTTCCATTTGGAACCGCTGGAGTATCGCGATGTGCTGCTGGCCGCGCAGGAGCGCATGGAGTTCCATCAGGCGGCGGGCTGCAAGACGTTCTTCCAGCTCAAGGATCACCTGTGGACGCTGCTTTTGTGGGAGCAGGGTAAGTTCACCATTCCTGAGGATGCCAAGCCCGGCATGATCTATGACGGCTGCCACTGTGGTACGGGCCATATGACGGTGCTGCCTACGGGCGATGTCTATGCATGTCGCCGCATGGAGAGCAAGGTGGGCAACGTTGCCGAAAACTCGCTGGAAGAGCTCTTCTTCTCTCCGCAAATGGAAGCCAAGCGCGATTTTAAGAAGTTCAAGAAATGCGCCAAGTGCGAGCTCTTCGGTTGGTGCCGCGGATGTCCTGCGGTGACGTACGGCTACACGGGTGACATGTACGATGCCGATCCTCAGTGCTGGAAAGAGATCGAGGAATAGGATCGCCGTGTCATCGGGTAGCCGTTGGGGGACGTTCTTAAACGACTACTCATTTAAGTACGTCCCCAATGAGTGAAACTACTCATTTAAGTGCGTCCCCAATGAGTGCTAGAGCAGGTTCTCCTGCACCCATGCGATGATGTCGCTCGACTCGTAGAGCGGCTTGCCGTCGATGAACAGGCAGGGAACCTGGCGCTTTCCGCCGACGGCGATGAGTGTCCGCTCGGCATCGGCGTCGGTTGTGATATTACGCTCGGGGATGGTCACGCCGTTGTCTGCCAGAAAGCGCTTGACCTTTATGCAATACGGGCAGCCGGTCATAACGAACAGAGTGAGATCGTGATGAGTAGCCATAGGTCTCCAATCGGTTGGGGTTTTGATTGAGATACCCAAAGCCGCTGCAATCTAAGCGCAGGCCAGCGACGACTCGATAGCCTGGACCAGAAACGCTGTGGCGCCAGTGCCGCACGGCTTGTCATAGTAGTCTACGAAGCGCTGGTCGGCGAGGTAGCCGTGGGCGAGCCCCAGATATGCCTCGTCTTGGGGCTCGCTGCCCCAGTTGAGAGCTATCCAGCGGCGATGCATCGCGACGAGCTTGCGAGCCTCGCTGCCTTCCGGTTCGCCATCGCCCATGGCAATCGAGAGCTGGCCCAAAATGGCACGTTCAAGCTCCTTCATGTCGTTCCATGTCTGAGGGTCCATGTCCAGCAGCGCGTCGTTTGCCGCATCGACGGCTTCATCGCCATAGCGAGCTCGAGCTTCGGCACCGTAGCGCTCCTCGTTTTCCTGCACGGTGCGCCAGCGCTCTAGTTGCGGCAGGACGGCGCCCATGAGCGAAACGGCTTCGTCGAGTGACATGCCGGTGTTTTGCGCCAGGCGCGGGGCACAATCCTCGATCATTGCCTCCATGGTGGTCTCGTAGGTGTACTTGCCGTGGTCGTAGCACCATTTGCAGTAATGATCGGTCGTGGCGCCCGTAGCGTCGGTGCCGCAGTCATCAGGCGTGAGCAACATACCGCAGCTCTCGCAGTAGTGTTCTGGCATTTCGAGCAGATGAGACAGCGGCTCTCCGGTCACGGCGGCAATGAGCTTCATCATATCGATGCCCGGCGTGACCTCGCCGCGCTCCCAGCGGCTGATGGCTTGGCGCGTTACATAGAGTTTGGCGGCGAGCTGCTCTTGGGTGAGATTGTTGGCGCGACGGACGGCGATGAGTTTTTCTGCAAAGGCCATGACGGCTCCTCTCTGCTGGTTGATGGCTTTAGCATACGCGGCGATTGGCGCCCTTCCAAGCAACCGTTGGTTGCAAAAGGCGCGGTCGCGGTGGGGATTGTGCACAGCGCCCCATGCGCTCATGCCGTACAATGACCGGCATGGAACCTATCGCACATATACATACCGATCTGCCGCAGAAGTTCGGCATTCCGCGCAACAGCTTTTTGGCGCCTCATCTGGAGGGCTGCATTGTCTTTGAGCCGGAGTTTGCCTCCAATGTCGCGGTTGAGGGGCTGGAATCCTTCTCGCACCTATGGCTGCTGTGGCGCTTCGAAAACGGCACGCCCGGCGGTACGGCCAAAGACATTGCTGCCGATGCCAAAACACAGGATAAAGCCGGCACCAATGCCAAGTGGTCAAAGACCGTGCGTCCGCCGCGCCTGGGTGGCGCCGAGCGCGTGGGCGTGTTTGCCACGCGTAGTCCGTTTCGCCCCAATCCCATCGGCCTTACCTGTGTAAAGCTCGATCGCGTTGAGCTCACCGACAACGGTCCCATCATCCATGTGTTGGGTGCCGACCTTCGCGACGGCACGCCTATCTACGACATCAAGCCCTACATTCCGTTTGCGGACTGTCATCCGGACGCAACGGGCGGCTGGATCGAGGACAACCCGTGGCAAGAGCTCGACGTCGAGTTTACGCAAGCACTGCAAGACAAGGTCCCGCCCACAAAGTTGCCCGGCCTGATCGAGATTCTTCGCCAAGATCCGCGCCGTGCTGGAAGCAAGCACGAGCCCAATCGCGTCTACCACTTGGCCTACGCCGGGCTCGACGTGTCGTTTACGGTCGATGGGACACAGCTGACCGTAACGGCCGTCACCGAAGCTCAGGACTAGCTGGCCGCCCGCCCACATCAGTCAAATTCAACCCCAAAACCCGTGCCAAAGCTGCCCATCCTGGTGGACAATAACGCCTACCAAAACAATCAGCCTTGCACGGGAGCGCAGCATGAAATACGACTTCACCTCGATCATCGACCGCCACGGTATGGATGCCATCGCCGTTGACTCCTGGGGCGAGATCCCCGGTATGGCTCCGAACGTGCCCGACGAGGGCTTCGACCGCATCCCCATGTGGGTGGCCGACATGAACTTTGCCACCGTCCCCACGGTCCAGGAACACATCATTCAGCGTGCCCAGCACCCTATGTTTGGCTACTTTGATCCGCGTGCCGAGTACTTCGATCGCATCATCGAATGGCAGAGCCGCCGCAATGACGTCGAGGGCCTGCTTCCCGAGCACATTGGCTATGAAAACGGCGTGCTGGGCGGCGTCGTGTCGACGCTTCGCGCCTATGTGCAGCCCGGTGATGCGGTGCTGGTCCACAGCCCCACCTACATCGGTTTTACCAAGTCCATCGAGGCCGCGGGCTACCGCATTGTCCATAGCCCGCTTAAGCTCGACGACCAGGGCATATGGCGCATGGACTTTGAGGACATGGAGCACAAGCTCGAGCAAAATCACATCCATGCTGCCGTTTTCTGCTCGCCGCATAATCCCTGCGGCCGCGTGTGGGAACGCGACGAGATCGAGCGCGCCATGGACATCTATCGCCAGTACGATTGCGTGGTCATCTCGGACGAGATTTGGTCAGACATCATCCGTCCTGGGCACAAGCACATCCCGACGCAGTCGGTGAGCGAGGACGCGCGCATGCGCACGGTCGCCCTTTATGCTCCCAGCAAGACCTTCAACCTCGCGGGCCTGGTCGGTAGCTACCACATCATTTACAACAAGACGCTGCGCGACCGCGTGTGCGCCGTGTCCAACAAGACCCACTACAACGAGATGAACGTCCTCTCGATGCACGCGCTCATCGGCGCCTACCAGCCGCAGGGCTACGAATGGGTAGACGAGCTCAACGAGGTCATCAAGGGCAACGT
>CAKUEZ010000152.1 GCA_934646965.1 uncultured Collinsella sp.
TGCGCGAACACTGCCGCTTCCGCGCCGCCCACACCACCTGCTATTCCAGCCATTAGGAGCCCTCGATGTTTACTCCGCTTATCACTCATGATTCCGACGGCACCGCGCTGGCGGCACCCGTTGATGCTGCACGCCGTAACGGCGCTAAATACAAGACGCGCACGATCGACGACCTGCGCATCAAGGACGATCGTCTGCGTGCCGCCGTCGAGGGCACCGGGCATTTGCTGTTTGACGGCGGTATGGGCACCATGCTGCAGGCAGCCGGCATGAAGGCAGGCGCTCTGCCCGAGCTCCTCAACTTTGAGGAGCCCCAGGTCATCACCGATATCCAACGTCAGTACGTCGAGGCTGGCTGTGACGTAATCACCGCCAATACCTTTGGCGCCAACGCCCACAAGCTCGACGGCGCTGCCACCGTGGCCGATGTCTTTGCCGCGGCCGTCACCTGCGCCCGCGAGGCCGGCGCCCGCTACGTCGCCGGCGATATCGGCCCCATCGGCGCCCTGCTGCGCCCCCTGGGCACCCTCAGCTTTGACGAGGCCTACGACCTCTTTGCCGAGGAGGTGCGCGCTGGCATCGCGGCGGGCGTGGACCTCTTTATTATCGAGACCATGACCGACCTGGCCGAGATCAAGGCGGCGGTCCTCGCCTGCCGCGAGAACTCCGACCTGCCTGTCTTTGCCACCATGACTTTTGAGGAAGACGGCCGCACCTTCTTGGGCACGAGCCCCGAGGTCGCCGCCATCACGCTCGACGCTATCGGCGCCGATGTCCTGGGCATCAACTGCAGCCAGGGCCCGGCCGAGCTCCGAGGACTCGCCGCGCGCATGCTCACCGTCACCGATAAGCCCGTCATGGTGCAGGCAAACGCGGGACTGCCCCGCGTGGACGACGACGGCAACACGGTCTTTGATATCCAGGCACCCGAATACGCCGAGGCCGTCGCCGGCATGATCGAGGATGGCGTGAGCGTCGTCGGCGGATGCTGCGGCACCACGCCCACGCACATGGCGGCACTTAGTACCCTCATCGACAACCACACGCCCAGCGTGCGTCACCGCAAACCCAGTATGTCGGTCACGAGCGCGCAAACGGTTGTAGACCTTCCCTGCGACGGCCACAAGATCGCCGTCATCGGCGAGCGCATCAACCCCACCGGCAAAAAGCGCCTGCAGCAGGCTCTGCGAGACGGCGACCTGGATTACGTCGTGAGCCAGGGCATCAGCCAGCAGGAACAGGGCGCCGACATCTTGGACGTCAACGTGGGCCTGCCCGAGATCGACGAGGTCAAGATCATCCAGCAGGCAACCGAGCAGCTCCAGGGCTCCACGCTTCTACCCCTGCAGATCGACTCCACCGACCCCGCCGCCGTCGAGGCCGCCGTGCGCCGCTATGCCGGCAAGCCCATCATCAACTCGGTCAACGGCAAGCAGCAGATCATGGACGAGATCTTTCCGCTGGTCGCCCACTACGGCACCAACGTCGTCGGCCTCACGCTCGACGAGGGCGGCATCCCCGATACCGCCGAGGCCCGCTTTGCCATCGCCGAGCGCATCGTGGCCGAGGCCGCCCGCTACGGCATCGGCCCGGACCGTATCCTCATCGACTGCCTGGTCATGACCGCCTCGACCAATCAGCGCCAGGCCGAGCAGATCCTGCGCGCCATGTCTATGTGCAAGGAGCGCTTGGGCGTCAAATGCGCGCTTGGCGTGTCGAACATCAGCTTTGGCCTGCCTGCCCGCCCGCTACTGGGCTCGGTCTTTTTGGCCGCCGCCTTTGGCGCGGGCCTGGACGCCCCCATCATGAACCCGGGTTCCAAGCGCTTTATGGACACCGTCTACAGCTATCGCGTGCTGAGTGTTGAGGACGAGGGCTCGACCGGATACATCGAGCGCTATGCCGGCTGGACTGATCCGTACAAGATCGCCGCGAACCCGGCGGCCGCCCAGGCCGCAACGACCGATGCCGCACCCGCCGCGGGCACCACCGCCAGCGCCGACGACGATCCCATCCGCCACATGGTCGTCTCGGGCCGCAAGGGCGAGATCGCGGCCGAGACCGAGCGTCTGCTGGCCGACCACGACGCCATGGACCTCATCAACAACCACTTTATTCCTGCCCTCGACGAGGTCGGTGTCCTCTTTGACCAGGGCAAATTCTTCTTGCCGCAGCTCATGGCCTCGGCCGAAGCCGCACGCGTGGGCTTCGACACCATCAAGCGCCTGATGCCCGCCGGCGAGATCGCCGACAAGGGCAAGATCTGCGTGGCCACCGTCAAGGGCGACATCCACGACATTGGCAAGAACATCGTCAAGATGCTGCTCGATAACTACGGCTACACCGTCTTTGACTTGGGTCGCGACGTCGACCCGCAGGAGGTGCTCAAGACCGTAAAAGAGCGCGATATCAAACTCGTCGGCCTCTCGGCGCTTATGACCACCACGGTCGTTGCCATGGAGGAGACCATCAAGCTGCTCCATTCGGAAGTCCCGGGCGTCAAGATCATCGTGGGCGGCGCCGTGCTCACCCCCGAATACGCCAAGCAGATCGGCGCGGACTACTACGCCAAGGACGCCGCCGAGAGCGCGCGCATCGCCGAAGAGGTCTTTGGCCGGTAACACAACGGAAACAACCCCGCACCAAAACGTGCCGCATGTGCCACTTGGCGCGTGCGGCACGTTAGAATAAAGGGGACTATGCTCGTTTTGGCAGATAGGAGCGCAAGGATGGCGATCACGCCTGCAGAAATCGCGGAAACCCGCGGCATGGTTGAGGAGCAGAACCTCGACATCAGGACCATCACCATGGGTATCTCGCTCATGGGTTGCGGTGACGAGAACCTCGACCGCATGTGCACGAAGATCTACGACCACGTGACGCACACGGCTGAGCACCTGGTCGAAACCGCCGAGAACCTCGAGCGCGAGTACGGTATCCCCATCGTCAACAAGCGCGTTTCCGTCACCCCGGTGGCGCAGATTGCCGCTTGTTGCAAGGACGAGGACCTCACCCCCATCGCGCATGCCCTCGACCGTGCGGCCGAGACCCTCGGCATCGACTACCTGGGCGGCTTCTCCGCGCTCGTCCAGAAGGGCATCGGCGACGCCGACCGCCGCGTTATCCAGTCCATTCCGCAGGCGCTCGCCACCACGAGCCGCGTCTGCTCCAGCGTCAACGTCGCCAGCCTGCGCGCCGGCATCAACATGGACGCCGTACTCATGGCCGCGCAGACCATCATCGACGCCGCCAAGCTCACGGCCGACCAGGATTCCGTCGGCGCTTCCAAGTTTGTCTGCTTTGCCAACATGGTTGAGGACTCCCCGTTTATGGCGGGCGCCGTCCACGGCGGCGGCGAGGCCGACGCCGTCATCAACGTTGGTGTCTCGGGCCCCGGCGTTATGGCTGCTGCCCTGGAGACGCTCCCCGACTCCGCCTCGATGATGGAGGTCGCCGAGAAGATCAAGCAGACCGCCTTTAAGATCACCCGTGCCGGCGAGCTCATGAGCCGCGAGGCCGCCCGCCGCCTGGGTGTCGAGAAGGGCATCGTCGACCTGTCGCTGGCTCCCACGCCCGCCATCGGCGACTCCGTTGCCCGCATCCTCGAGATCATCGGCGTGGGCACTTGCGGTGGCCCGGGCACGACCTGCGCGCTCGCCATGCTCAACGATGCCGTCAAGAAGGGCGGCGTTATGGCCAGCTCCAGTGTGGGCGGCCTCTCGGGCGCCTTTATCCCCGTGTCTGAGGACGCCGGCATGATCGCCGCCGTCGAGGCCGGTGCGCTCTCGCTCGAGAAGCTCGAGGCCATGACCTGCGTATGCTCCGTCGGCCTGGACATGATTGCCATCCCCGGTGACACCCCGGTCGAGACCATCGCCGGCATTATCGCCGACGAGATGGCTATCGGCGTCATCAACAACAAGACCACGGCAGTCCGCGTGATCCCTGCCATCGGCAAGGGCGTGGGCGACTGCGTCGAGTACGGCGGCCTGTTCGGCCGTGCGCCCATCATGCCGGTGAACCCCAACGCCGGCACCGTGCTTGCCCACCGTGGTGGACGCTTCCCGGCACCGCTGAACTCGCTGAAGAACTAGCTGAGGGGTTCGGGCGAGGAGCCCCGGGGAGGGCAAATATATAAGGTCGCCTGCTCGGACAGTCCTGACTCGCACGGAGAGCACATTAAGTGCTCTCCGGCTCGTGCGGAACTCGCGATCGA
>CAKUEZ010000153.1 GCA_934646965.1 uncultured Collinsella sp.
GGCTTTGGCCTGCTGTTCCCCAGCTTGGGCAAGCTGATTCCCGAGCTTTCCGGCGGCGAGACCGAGCATGCGGCCGATGGCGACCTGCGCGCCTGGGTGCGTCGCGGCATCGCGCCGGTCGTGATGAACGAGCGCTTCGGCCGCATTCGCCTGACGCACGTGAACCTCAATGACGGCACCGCCGAGGGTATCCAGCTGCTCGACGCTCCGTGCTTCTCGGTCCAGTACCACCCCGAGGCCTCGCCCGGCCCCACCGATGCTCACTACCTCTTTACCGCCTTTACGCGACTCATGGACGGCGAGGAGAACTATCTGGACATCGACACCGCGAAGGACCGCCTGCAGGGCTGGAATTTCGCCGAGACCGCCGCGACCGAGACCGAGGAGAACTAACATGCCTAAACGTACCGACATCAAGCGTATCCTCGTTATTGGTTCGGGTCCCATCGTCATTGGTCAGGCCTGCGAGTTCGACTACTCCGGTGCCCAGGCCTGCAAGGTGCTCAAGGAGGATGGCTTTGAGGTCATCCTGGTCAACTCCAACCCGGCGACCATCATGACCGACCCGGGTCTTGCCGACCGTACCTATGTCGAGCCCATCACCGCCGAGTTTATCGAGCGCGTGATCAAGAAAGAGCATCCGGACGCGCTGCTGCCCACGCTGGGCGGTCAGACCGGCCTCAACGCCGCCGTTGAGCTGGCAAAGGACGGCACGCTGGACAAGTACGGCGTCGAGATGATCGGCTGCGACCTGGCCGCTATCGAGCGCGGCGAGGACCGCAAACTCTTTAACGAGGCCATGGCCGAGATCGGCCTGGAGGTCGCGCGCTCGGGCTATGCCTACAGCGTGGAAGATGCCGAGGCCATCGCCGAGCGCGTGGGCTACCCCTGCGTGCTGCGCCCGAGCTTTACCCTCGGCGGTGCCGGCGGCGGCATTGCGCACACCCACGAGGAGCTCGTCTCCATCGTGAGCCAGGGCCTGGAGCTCTCGCCCGCACACGAGGTGCTGGTCGAGGAGTCCATCGAGGGCTGGAAAGAGTACGAGATGGAGGTCATGCGCGACCACGCCGGCAACGGCATCATCGTGTGCTCCATCGAGAACCTCGACCCCATGGGCGTGCACACCGGCGACTCCATCACCGTGGCGCCGGCGCAGACGCTCTCCGACCTTGAGTATCAGCGCATGCGTGTGGCTTCGCTCGCCATTCTGGAGAAGATCGGCGTCGAGACCGGCGGCTCCAACGTGCAGTTTGCCGTGAACCCCAACACCGGTCGCCTGATCGTCATCGAGATGAACCCGCGCGTGAGCCGTTCGTCCGCGCTTGCCTCCAAGGCCACGGGTTTTCCCATCGCCAAGGCCGCCGCGCGCCTGGCCGTGGGCTACACGCTCGACGAGATCGTCAACGACATCACCAAGGCCACGCCCGCCTGCTTTGAGCCCACGATCGACTACTGCGTCGTCAAGGTGCCGCGCTTTGCCTTCGAGAAGTTTAAGGGCACCGATCCCACGCTTACCACGCGCATGAAGGCCGTGGGCGAGATCATGGCGATCGGTCGCACCTTTGAGGAAGCCTTCGGCAAGGCCATGCGCTCGCTGGAGGACGGCCACCAGGGCATTTGCGCCGGTGGCAAGGAGGGTGCCGACAAGCTGAGCGACGACGAGCTCGCTCAGGCCGTGGCTACCCCGACCGAGCACCGCATCTTCTTTGTGGTCGAGGCTCTGCGCCGCGGCTGGGACGTCGCGCGCATCCACGCCATCTGCGGCATCGACCCGTGGTACCTCAACCGTATCAACGACATGGTGCAGGTCCAGGAGAGCATCCGCGGCCTGCGCGTGGAGGATATCGACGCCGACGCGATGCGCCTGCTCAAGCAGTACGGCACGAGCGACGCCGAGATTGCCGCACTGACCGGCTCGGACGAGCGCTTTGTGCGTGCCTACCGCAAGGGTCTGGGCGTGGTTCCCAGCATGAAGACGGTCGACACCTGCGCCGCCGAGTTCTCGAGCGCTACGGAGTACCACTACAAGACCTACGAGAACATCTACCGCACGAGCCCGGATGCCAAGAAGTGCGTTGCCCCCGACGAGACCACGCCGGCGGACAAGCCCAAGGCCATGATCCTGGGCGCCGGCCCCAACCGCATTGGCCAGGGTATCGAGTTCGACTACTGCTGCGTGCATGCGAGCTACGCGCTGGCCGCCCGCGGCTTTGAGACCATCATGGTCAACTGCAACCCCGAGACCGTCTCGACCGACTACGACACTTCCGACCGCCTGTACTTTGAGCCGCTCACCTACGAGGACGTCATGGACGTCATCGATGTTGAGCGCCCCGACGGCGTCGTGGTGACGCTCGGCGGCCAGACTCCGCTTAAGCTGGCACGCATGCTCGAGGAGAGCGGAGTGAACATTATGGGCACCAAGCCCGATGCCATCGACTTTGCCGAGGACCGCGAGCGTTTCGCTGCCCTGCTCGACAAGCTGGGCATCATGTATCCGCCGGCGGGCCAGGCCACCTCGTTTGAGGAGGCCGAGGCCGTGGCCGCGCACATTGGCTACCCGCTGCTGGTGCGTCCGAGCTACGTGCTGGGCGGCCGTGGCATGATGATCGCCTACGATGCCGAGCATCTGCGCGATTACATGGCCGAGGCTGCACGCATCAGCCCCGACTACCCGGTGTACCTGGACCGCTTCCTGGAGGGAGCGATCGAGTCCGACGTCGACGCCCTGTGCGATGGCGAAGAGGTCTACATCGGCGGCATCCTGGAGCATATCGAGGAGGCTGGTATCCACTCCGGCGACTCCGCGACTTGTATCCCGCCGTTCAGCTTTAGCGAGAGCCTGCAGGCGAAGCTTCGCGAGACCACGCGCCGCATCGCGATGGCGCTGGGCGTGCGCGGCCTGGTCAACGTGCAGTACGCCATCAAGGGCGAGACCGTCTACGTGATCGAGGCCAACCCGCGTGCCAGCCGTACCGTGCCGTTTATCTCCAAAGCCACCGGCGTGCCGCTGGCCAAGTGCGCGGCGCGCATCATGGCCGGTGACTCCATCGCGAGCTTGGGCCTGCCGAGCGACGAGCGCCAGCTCGATTGGTTCTGCATGAAGGAAGCCGTTATGCCCTGGGGCCGTTTCCCGGGCGCCGACGTTATCCTGGGGCCCGAGATGAAGTCGACGGGCGAGGTC
Source organism: uncultured Collinsella sp. (assembly GCA_934646965.1). Taxonomy (GTDB): domain Bacteria; phylum Actinomycetota; class Coriobacteriia; order Coriobacteriales; family Coriobacteriaceae; genus Collinsella. The sequence continues at coordinate 3,185 of CAKUEZ010000153.1, forward strand.
ATGGGCATTGCCAAGAGCTATCCCGAGGCATACGCCAAGACGCAGCTGGCGATTGACTACAAGCTGCCCGACCCCAGCAGCGGCAAGGTGTTCATCAGTGTGTGCGACCGCGACAAGCGTCACATCCTTTCGGTCGCGCGTATCCTGCGCTACCTGGGCTTTGATATCTGCTCCACCGAGGGCACCGCACGCGTGCTGCGCGGCGGCAACGTGACCTGCGAGGTCGTGGAGAAGATCAGCGGCCCGCACGACGGCGAGCGTCCCAACATCGGCGACCTGATCGCCGACGGCAAGATCGCGGTGATCGTCAACACACCGTACGGCCCAGGTTCGCGTGGCGACGGCTACCTGCTGCGTACTGAGGCCGTGCGCCGCGGCGTGACCTGTGTGACCGCGATGTCCGCGGCCAACACGTACGTGAGCGCCATCGAGGCGGTGCGCGAGGACCAGCAGGGCCACGGCAGCGCCAACGACATGGGCATGGACGTCATCGCCCTGCAGGACCTGCCGCAGTACACGGTGTAAGACTCATCCCGTCGCCCGGGGCGGGATCGGACGCTTTCTCTCGGAAACTGGGCTTCGCGAAGTTTTCCGAGAGAAAGGTCCGCCTCCCGCCCCGGGCTGCGGTGACCTGGTTGCACCGTGTGCTGCAGAAGGGGCTTTGCGCGATGACTGGGGCTGAATAAAAAGTGAGCGTGGGGCCTCCCTGGCGAATTTTCATTCGCCAGGGAGGCCTTTTGCCGGGTCGAAACATGCCCTTGGACAGTTGGTTCAGATACGTATTTTTCAGAGGGTGTGTAAAGGCCGACTTGAGCCCGATTGGGCTGAATTTGACTTTCTAAACCGGTGGAGACGCTCATATAAGGGCGAGAAAGGTCGTCATGGGGCTCAAAGTGACTTCAAACCACTCTATCAGCGCCAAGAGGCACGGTTAAAAAATACGTATCTGAACTAACTGCCCACCACCCTCCGTCAACCTTCCATTCCAACCAAATTCAGCCAACGTACGTC
>CAKUEZ010000154.1 GCA_934646965.1 uncultured Collinsella sp.
GCGACGCGGTTCATGCCGGTCATGAAGGGCACGCCGCTCACGTACGGGCAGGTGAGGCCCTCGGGGGCAACGGTGGTGGCGATCAGCAGATCGGCGCCCTCGTCGCAAGCGTCCTTGGCCTCGGAGATGGCGCACTGCACGATCTCGTACTTGTCGGCATAACCGTTGGCATCGAGCAGGGTGGCGACCTTCTGGGCAACGAGCGTGGAAGTGGCGGCGCCAGCACCGCAAGCCAAAACGATCTTCTTCATAGGTAATGTCTCCCTTCATGGTTTACTTTAGGTAAGTGTACCGCAGCGAGCGATGGCACTCGGCCTCGATGAGCTTTTATGCCAGTTTGCTTGCGCGCTGCGTATAATACATCTAGTACGTGTTGTCATACCGCTCGCTTTATGAGCGACTAAGGACCCTAATATGCCCGATTCCCGCACACTCTGGACCGCCGTCGTTATCATCTGCATCGCCGTGTCGGTGTTCTTTAGCGTCAAAAAACGCACCACGTTTAAACGCCTGCAGCAGCTTATGGCCGCTAAGCAGTGGGACGAGTTCGATCACTTGCTCGACAGCAAGCTCACCAGCATGCTGTACCCGCGCTACAACCGCGACTACCTGCGCCTGAACTCCTATCTGCTGCGCGAGGACCACGAGCGTGCCAGCGAGATGTTCGATTTGCTGCTTGGACTCAACCTGCCCAAGATGCAGCGCGTCGACCTGGTCATTAAGGCCTTTAACTACTACGTTGGCCAGGAGGACCGCAAAAAGTCCAAGGAGCTCCTGCACGAGATCAAGGGCTTTGAGGGCGGCCAGGCCGAGGCAGTCGCGCACGAATGCCAGCTGATGTACGACACGATGATCCTCAAGCGCCACAACGACATTCCCGAGCTGGAGCGTATGCTCGAGGAGGCCGGCGACGATAAGGTTAAGGGTTGTCGCTTGGAGTACCTGTTGGCCCTACAGTACAAGAACAAAGGCGACGAAGCCAAGTTTGCCGAGTACTTGGAAAAGTCGGGCCGGCACTCGATGGCTGTCAACGCGTAATGAGCGGCTTGTGCTAGACTTCTAGTCTCACGGGGGCGTGGCGGAATTGGCATACGCAGGAGACTTAAAATCTCTCGCCGCAAGGATTGTGGGTTCGAGTCCCACCGCCCCTACCACGTATTGTTTACGGGCCCGTGTCCCCCAGGGATGCGGGCCCGTTTCCTTTAGGTGCCGGTGGGGCTCGAACCCGCGAGGGGGCGAACGTCAAACGGACGCGCAGCGTCCGCAGCGAGCCGGCGAGGGCGCCGGCAGGCGGCCGAAGCCGGTGCGGATTTGCGCGGCAAATACGCAGACGTCCCACCGCCCCGCGCTTCTGAACTTGGGACGTGTCTCTAAAAAGACTACTCATATCGAGTCAAGGACTGTCCCAAGCTGCCGGCAGAGACGATATGAGCAGGACATAAAAACATTGAGAGCCCCTGCTGCATGAAAGACCGCGGATCAGGCCGACAATGGTGAGTGTCTAATCCAGCCGTGGCGGCCACGCCGCATTCATGGAAGGGGCTCCCATGCTCGATACTACCACCTTCGTCGGACTCGACGTCCACGCCCGCTCGATAAAGGCCGTCTCCCTCGACGTCATGACCGGGGAGGTGCGCTGCGCGACCTTCGGCTACGACGCCGGCGCCGTCGCGGAGTGGGTCCGCTCCGTGGACCCCAGGGCCAGGTGCGTATACGAATCCGGGGTCACGGGCTTCGACCTGCAGAAGAGGCTCTCCGGCCTGGGTGTCGACTGCGTGGTCGGCGCCGTCTCGAAGATGATCAAGCCCAGCGCGGACAGGCGCAGGAAGAACGACCGCAACGACGCCGAGTTCCTCGCCCGCATGCTGTCGGTCGGCAACGTGGTCGAGGTGTGGGTCCCCGACGACGAGTGCGAGGCCGCCCGCGACCTGACTAGGGCGCTCGAGGACGCGAGGGACGACCTCTCGCGCTCGAAGCAGCGGCTCTCCAAGTTCCTGCTAAGGCACGGGCTCGTCTTCGACGAGAGGACGCCCACCGGCCGCAGGAAGGGCAACTGGACCCGGGCGCACTGGTCCTGGATCGAGTCGATTAGGTTCGCGGAGGGGGCCGACAACGACGTGCTCGCCTACTACGTCGACGCGGTCAGGCGGGCGGCGGAGGAGAAGGCGAGGCTCGAGGGGCTCGTCGAGGCCGAGGCCCGCAAGCCCAGGTGGAGGAAGAGGGTCGACTCCCTGCGCTGCCTCAAGGGCGTAGACACCGCGTCCGCCGCCGACCTCGTGTTCGAGGCCGGCGAGTTCTCGAGGTTCAGGAACGCCCGGTCGTTCGCCGCATGGGTCGGCCTGACGCCCTCCGAGCACTCCAGCGGGGAGAGCGACCGCAGGGGCGCGATCACCAAGGCCGGCAACAAGCACCTGAGGAAGACGCTGGTCGAGGCCGCGTGGCACTACCTGACGTGCTCGGGGCGGCCGAAGGACCTCGCCAAGGGCCAGGCCCCGGACCGGGACGCCCGGAGGCATGCCGCCAAGGGCGTGCGGAGGCTGGTCGAGAGGCGGGAGGCGCTGCTCGCGCGCGGGGTCCACAACAACAAGGCGAACGTGGCCACGGCGCGCGAGCTCGCCTGCTGGGTGTGGGCGGTCGGCCTCATGGCCGAGGAGACATAGGGGGCCGGTCCCCCGCACATAAGCCGATCACCCCGGAAGCGGTTTGATCCGAAGCCGTTGAGGCGAACCTCAGGTCCCTTTTCTGCGAGCGCCCAGGGCGCCACACGCGTGCACAGACTGTCGGTTCGACGTAGAAGCCTCAGCCGTAGCAACGGATTGCCCAGCGAGAGATCGCCACGGGCGGATATTAAACTGCAAAGACGAGCGTCGGTAAGACACGCCGAGGTCGCCGCGGACGGGTTGATATAGGGAGAGGGCCTGACCCCATATCGTTGGGGCCAGGCCCGATTTTGCCTCTTGACAATGTCCTGCTCATATTAAAAGGAACGTCCCTATGTGCCGGCTATTGAGTTGCGGTGGAACAGTTCCTGTTTTGGCCGTTTACCAGCCCATTTAGGAACTATTTCACCGCAAGTTATTGGAGGGGACTGAGGTTTGGCGTCCAGCCGATGGTGGGGGTCTCGCCGTCGAGGGTCTCGTTGATGGTGGCAGCCATGCCAGCGAGCAAGCTGTTCTCACTTACGGTGAGCGTGTCGTAGCCGCCGGCTCGCATAAGCTCGCGAATCACCACGGCACCTGCCAAGATCACGCCCGCGCGCTTGGGTTGCACGCCCGGCAACGCGGCAATGCCCGCAACATCCAGCGCGGACATGCGCTCGATAGCGGCCGAAATCTGATCCATCGAAAGCTCGCGCAGGTGCACAAAGTTCGAGTCGTACGGCTCCAACTCGTGAACCAGCGCTACCAGCGTGGTGACGGTGCCACCCACCGCGACCAGGCGCTCGGCGCGTTCAAAGTCGCTGGGCAGGCCCTCAAAGTATGTGGCGAACTGTTCACCCGCCCACGCAGCGGCGGTCGCAAGCTCGCCATCCGCGGGTGGCAGCGCGGAGAAAAAGCGCTCCGTCACGCGACGGCAGCCAATGTCCAGCGAGCGCGTCCCCTCCAGCGCAAAGAATCCGCGCTCCGGCGCGTAGACGCCCGTCGCAAGCTCCGTAGAACCGCCACCCGAATCGGCAACGATGATGCGCTCGCCGGCAAAGTCGTGCGCCACGCCAAAAAACGTCAGGCGCGCCTCGACCTCGCCGGGAATCACCTGCGGCTCGAGCCCCAGCTCGCGTAGGCCGTCCAGCAACAGGGCGGCATTGGACGCATCGCGCGCGGCGCTCGTGCATGTGGTGCAGATGCACGCCGCCCCAAAGGCGCGGGCCTCTGTCACAAACATGCGGCACGCGGCGAGCACGCGCTCGACAGCCGCCTCGCAAAAGCGACCCGTCGCGTCGACGCCCTCGCCAAGATCGGTAATCTCGGTATGCTTGGACGATTCCACGATCGCCCCAGCCTCGACCTGCGCCAACACCAGTCGCGACGACACCGTTCCCAGGTCGATCGCCGCCACCTTATATCGTTTGCAATTCGTCATTGCGGGCTCCCCTCCGGGCGCTACTCGCC
>CAKUEZ010000155.1 GCA_934646965.1 uncultured Collinsella sp.
CATGCTCGCCTTCTGGCTGTACTACTGGCTGCTGTCCAAGAAGATCAACCCCATGGTGCTGATCGTGGCCACCATGGTCGTGGGCATCGTCGGCGCGTTCTTCGGCGTGCTGGCATAGGGCTCAGCTGCATAGATTGTCGTTGCAACCTGGTAAGGGGATGGAGCGGGCCTATGCCCTCCATCCCCTTATTTGTATAGAAGGAGTTCGTATGTTCGCGAAGGATCGCGAAGCAATGCGCCTGACGCCGGCAGAGGTCAGGCTGATTCTCATCGAGTCCCTGCAATGGTGCGCCAACAATGCGGTGTACTTTTTGGGGCTTATCGGCGCGGCGACGTATGACCTGGCGGGAACGGCCTTTTTGGTTGCCGCCATCACGCTCGTGCGCAACCTTACGACCTCGGTGGGCAATATGGTGTCGGGTTCGGTCATCGACCGCTTTGGCCCGCGTCGCACGTCGTTTGTGACGTGCACGGTCACGGCGGTGCTGTCGCTCGGCATTGGCTTGGCGCCGCTGTCCGTTCCCGGGCTTGTGTTTGCCGCGTGTGTCTTGGGACTTGCGGGCGGCTTTATCAACACCTGCACGCATGCGTTTCCGGGCTATCTTGAGTCGACCACCGAGGGCCGCACCCGCGTGAATGGCCTCATGGTCTTCTACAGCAATATCGCCTATACCGCCGGTCCGCTGCTTGGCGGTGCCATCGTGAGCTGTTTCGCCACGCAATCCGTTTACTTGCTCATGGCGGCCATGATGGGCGTGGCGGCTTGGCTTTCCTTAGGTTGCCATGAGAGCGTGGTTCCCCCAAAGGCGGAGAAGCGGAGGGGCGGCATCCTTGGTGGCATGATCGAGGGCGCCCGGCTCACGTTTTGCGATCACGATCTGCGCCTCATCTTTATCTCGGGCTTTTTGGGCTTCTTTGCATTTGGCGCGTTCGATTCGTTGGAGTCGTTGTTCTATCGCGATGTGCTCAACGTGGATATCGTCTGGCTGGGCTGGCTGTCCTCGGTCGTGGGTCTCACTTCCTCGGTTGGCGCTTTCGCTTTGACAAAACTTTCGGCTCGCCATGTCAACCTGCGACTGCTGCTCGGGGCGCTCATGGCCGTGGGCATTGGATCCATGGTGTACGTGGGCACCGATATGCTGGGGGTGGCGATTATCGGTCAGGCAATCAATGGCTTGGCGTGGGGTTTCTTGGAGCCGCTGCAGATGATCCTGATTCAGGAACGTGCCGATATCAAATACCTGGGGCGCATTACCGGCTTTGTGCGTTTTGGCCTGATGAGCGCCGGCGTGCTGCCGCTACTGGCCGCTCCGTTTTTGGCCGAGGCGCTGGGCGTTCAGACGGTGCTGTTCGGAGCCTCGACAATCATTGCGCTGGTAGGAACGCTGTTCTTTGTCATGCAGGGGAAGCGCCAGGGGCGTTAGATATACATCTAATTTTAATTTAATACCACTCACCTGAGAATTTCGACCGTTCACCGAGGATCAGCACAGATTGCAAAGTGGTATTAAAAACACGTTGGGTGTATGTCTATAATTGGTATCGAAAAGAAACGCGATATATAGAGTCGCGTCCAAGACAGAAAGGGCAAACCATGAAGGAAACCGAGAAGATCGAAATCATGCACTTTAGCCAGGAGGGCTACGTCGAGGACGGCAAGAACGTCTACGAGGCCGGCAAGAAGATGATCGCCCTCGCCGACAAGGTTGCCGACGAGGGCTATGACGCCATCTTCCTGATGGGCGTCGGCGGCACCTGGGACGAGTTTATGCAGCTCGAGTACCTGATGAACAAGTTCGGCGATCGCGACCTCGAGGTCTACCTGATCCACGCCGCCGAGTGGAACGTTATGGGCCACAAGCGCATGACCGAGAAGTCCGTCGTGCTCACTGCCTCTGAGTCCGGCACCACCCCCGAGGTCCTCGAGGCCGTCAACAAGATGAAGGAAAAGGGCATCCGCGTCTACGCCATGACCAAGCCCGAGGGCCCCATCGGCCAGGCTGTCGGCGCCGAGAACTGCGTCAAGATGGCCTCCGATCACGGTAACGGCGGCTGCGAGATGGGCTACTACCTCGCCGACTGCTTCGGCCTGCGCCTGCTCAACCGTCGCGGCTGCTTCCCGCAGTTTGACAAGTTCATCGAGCAGACCAAGGATGTCTGGACCCACCTGGTCGACATCCGCAAGAGCTTTGAGCCGCGCGCCGAGGAGCTCGCCAAGAAGTACGCCCTCGCGCCCTACACCATGTTCATCGGCTCCGGTGCGCTCTGGGGCGAGACCATCCTCTTCTCGATGTGCATCCTGGAGGAGATGCAGTGGAAGCGCACCCGCTACATCACCTCGGCCGACTTCTTCCACGGCACTCTCGAGCTCGTGGAGCCGGGCGTGCCCGTGTTCCTGTTCATGGGCGAGGACGAGAACCGCAAGCTCGACGAGCGTGTCCGCGCATTCCTCAACCGTGGCGTGACCGGCGACACCGACATCAACATCATCGACACCGCCGAGTTCGCCATCCCGGGCCTTGACGAGGAGTTCCGCGTCATCGTGTCTCCGTGGATCCTTTCCTCGCTGGTCACCGATCGACTCGCCGCCTACTACGAGACGGTCACCAAGCACAACCTCAACTACCGTCGCTACTATCACCAGTTCGATTACTAAGAGCGAATAACGTCATTGTGATTGGGCCCTGCTCCCATACGGAGCGGGGCCTCGATTCCGTTGGAGAGTAATATGAGCTACCCCCAGCTTGCTGTTATGAATATCAGCCATCGTTACTTTGATCTTGAGGAATTCTTTTCATCGGCTGCGGCTTCGGGCTATACATGCTGCGAGCTTTGGACGGGGGCGATGCACCTGTATGTCGATTGCCATGGCTACGATTCGCTCGAGCAGGTGAGGGAGCTTTCGCAGCGGTATGGAGTCCGGATTGTCGGCATTTGCCCCGAGCAGAACAACCCTAAGCCGTGGAATATCGCGGCGCGCGGGGAAGAGGCGCGTGCGCGGACGCTTGCGTACTTTAAGAATGTCGTGGATATTGCGGCGGAGGTTGGGGCCGAGCAGGTCATGGTGTCGAGCGGTTGGGCGTTTTTGAACGAGCCGATCGAAGACGCATGGGGGCGCAGCGCCTCGATGCTGCGTGCGATTGCCGAGCATGCGGGAGAGCGCGGCGTGCGACTGGTGCTCGAAGCCCTGCAGCCGGTTGAGTCGATGATCGTGAACTCGGCTGCCGATACCAAGCGCATGATCGAGATGGTCGGGCATCCGGCGCTTAAGGCGTGTCTTGATATGGGCGCCATGGCGGTGGCGGGGGATACCATCGATGATTATTTCGATGCGCTCGGCGATGACGTTGCCCACGTGCACTTTGTCGATGTTGCGGCAGATGGCACGACGCATCTGGCCTGGGGCGACGGCGACCGCGATATGCGTGCCGACCTGGATAGGCTGGTGGCGCGCGGTTATCGTGGAGTGGTCTCGGCAGAGACATACGACGGGCGCTATTTCGCCGATCCCGCGGCAGCCGATGCTCAGGTGATGGCAGTGTACCGCCGCGCGATTGGCGCCTAGGTGGAGTGGGACGTCGTTCGGGGTTTCAGTCGTGGCTGGAAGCGGGACGTGCTTTCCGGTTGAGACATCTGGCGGAAACTGTGTCCCAGAATTGCAGTCCAGAATGGGACGCCGTTTCCGGTTGAGGTCCTCAGCGGAAAGTGCGTCCCGGAATTTGGGCTTGGAACGGGACATGGTTTCCGGATGGGGTCTCATGCGGAAAGTCCATCCCACTCTGGAGGCAGATTCCGGGACAAGCTTTCCGGTTGGGGCTTCAAGCGGAAAGTCTGTCCCATTTCGAGCGTCTATTCCGGGATGCCGTTTCCGGTTGGGGCTTCAAGCGGAAACGGCATCCCAGTTTTCAGCTGGCAGGCGAGACGCGCCTCCATATGTTTCCAAATGAATACGCTGTGAGCCGTGGAAGATGATTCTCCCCGCAAGCACTCTAGTATGCTAAAGTACCCAGAAGACCGGCGGAGCTATGCCGGTCTTCTGTTCTATAC
>CAKUEZ010000156.1 GCA_934646965.1 uncultured Collinsella sp.
GCCTGTTCGCGCTACAGTTTGTCCGAAATACCTCGATGTTAGGAACCAAATGATCACTTCCGAGCTTTTCGGCACCGCGCCGTGCGGTACCCCCGTTCATCGTTACACCCTCAACGGGCCCGAGATCTGCGTTCGCATTATGGACTATGGCGCCACCGTGCTGGGTATCGATGTGCCCGACATTCCCGGCAACGTGCGCGATGTGGTGCTGGGCTTCGATAAGCTCGAGGATTACTTTGACAACCCCGCCTGCTTTGGCGCGACCATCGGCCCCGTGGCAAACCGCACCGCGGGCGCCACGATCACCATCGGCGATACGGACTGGCATATGCCCGTCAACGAGAGCGCCAACAACCTGCACAGCGATCTTGAGTACGGTCTGCATAAACGCGTGTGGGATGTTGAGCTCGACGAGGCCCACAACGCCGTGCGCATGACCACCTCGCTCGAAGACGGCGAGCTGGGACTCCCCGGCAACCGCACGTTTACGGCCGTGTTTACCGTGACGCCGACGGGCCGCTTCCGCATCGAGTACGGCTGCGAGAGCGACCGCGCCACCTACGTGTCCATGACCAACCACACGTACTTTAACCTTGCCGGCCACAATGCCGGCATGGACTGCGAACACTTCTTTGTTGCCAACGCTGCTCACTACCTGCCCATTAACGAGCAGAACATCCCCACCGGCGAGATTGCCCCGGTCGAGGGCACGCCGTTCGACTTCCGTGAGCTGCGCCCCGTCGCACCCGGTATGGAGGCCGACGATCCGCAGATTAAGCAGGCCCGTGGCTACGATCACTGCCTGTGCATCGGCGGCTACCAGTACGGCCGTAACCTGCGCCGCGCCCTGCACGTCGAGGAGATGTGGACCGGTCGCGAGATGGATTACTACACCACCGCCCCGGGCGTGCAGCTCTACACCGGCAACTGGCTGGGCGACGAGCATGCCAAAGACGACGCCAACTATGGCTGGGGCGCTGGCTTTGCCCTCGAGGCCGAAATGTACCCCGACACGCCGCACCACGTGCTGTTCCCCCAGGGCATCGTGGGACCGGGTCACCCCTACAGCAATGTGATCGAGTATCACTTTATGAGGCACTAAGCCCACTACGCGACATATCGCACAGCAGCGCCCGCCGGCACCACCGCCGACGGGCGCCTTTTCATCCCTAGGGCTCAATTTCGCTGTCACTGTATGAGTGGCATATCAAAACTATGCCCATTTACTACGTTTGGTCGAGGATGCTCGACCATGCACCGTTTTTTGTGAAATTCGCAAGCCGTCTACCTGCGGTTTTGTTTTTCTCAAATTCGACATGCTCGGCGATAGCCGATAAAACGTAGTAAACGGGCATAGTTTTTGACAGGCGGCATCGCGTGCATCCCTCGCGAGGGCAAAATGATCCGTTTTCCTCCGTCCCCAAGGGATCAGTTGAGCAGATTGTCGATGGGGTCGGGGTCGGAGCTGGGGAGGTAACGGATTTCTAGCTCTATACCGAGTTCTTGCAGCTCTTTAAGGGCGGCGACGTCTACATCGTCTACGGCAACTGCGGGTGTAACGGGGCGTTTACCCTCCCCTGCCTGCATGTGACCGATACTGATCTTGGTGATAGGCACGCCGCCTTTAACCAGTGCTAGCGCATCGGCGGGCGACGCTACCATGATCAGGATCCATTGGCGCGGCGTTGCAGTATGTATGACGTCAATCGTCCTTTGGACTGAGAAGAACCGTGTCCACACGCCCTCGGGCGCCGCGACCCTCATGGGTGCCCACTTGCGCGAATCCGCCGCGATCTCGTCATTGACGATCAGGACAAGGTTGGAGCCTACGGCCTCATTCCACTGCTCAATGTCTTGCGCATAGATAAAGCGGTCATCGATTCGCGTAAGGAAAATCTTGGGTTGAGCCATCGCCGCCCCATTCTGTTCAGGACCCGTACGAGCAAGACATCACGTCTCCAATATTAGTGCATTTAAAGTGAGAAAAGCCGTCAGAACACTTGCGCGGATTTGCGATGTCCCGTATCATAGACAGCCGTTGACGCCTCAGTTGCGTCACCACATGGCCGCCAGCGTAGCTCAGTTGGTAGAGCACCGCTCTCGTAAAGCGGGGGTCACCGGTTCGAGCCCGGTCGCTGGCTCCATTGCACAAGATAGCCGCCTTCGGGCGGCTTTTTTGTTGCCGATTTTCACGCACGCCCGCCAATCCGATCGCCACGTCGCCGGCAACCCCTGCCCAACAATAAAGCCCCGCCGACCGCGGCCCCCAAACGGGAACCACAATCAACGGGGCTCATGCGCAACTCCCTCAAGGAAATCGCGCCAGCACACGACTCAAGCGAGCAGCTCGCTACTCCTCCCAGTAGGCGTCGGCAAGCAGCTTAAAGCAGATCTTCTTGACCGGCTGCGCGCCGTCGCCCGGGAACTCGAGCGTGGGCATGTGAGGCTCGCCGGCAACGAACAGGGCAAACTTGTCGTCGGCCAGATCGCCGGCGATCGAGGCGTCGGAATCGACCAGATCGTAGTCATCCTTCTCGTCGAACTCCTGAACCAGCGTCAGGCTGCCCGTGGCGACCTTAAAGGCCTCGCGACCCTCAACGTCGATCTGCACATCGTGATAGCGCTGATGCGTCTCATAGTGAGCGTCGGCCTCGGGACGCGTCGTGGGGGCCATGACGTTCGCAAAAACCTTGTCACCCAGAATCTGATGGCTGCCGACCTCGAGCTCCGCCGGGTCGTTCTCCTCGAGCCAATCGATCAGCACGTCGAGGCCCTTGAGCATGCCGCGGTACTCCTCGATATCGCCTAATGCACCGTAAATCATCTAAATCCCCTCTCGGATCGTTTCTTTGGCGGCTACTCGGTAAACGCGTTGCCGACGCTGTTGCCACCCACATACGTCTCGACCAGGGTAAGGTCGGGATTGAACACGACAAAGTCGGCGTCGCGCCCCGGCATAATGCTACCGCACTTGTCATCGACATGAGCGGAACGCGCCGGCACCTCGGTGGCCATGCGAATGGCGATATCGGCGCTGGCAAGACCCCAGTCGACCATGTTCTTGACGCCCTGGGCGAGCGTGAGCACCGAGCCGGCAATAGCAGAGCCGTCGGCGAGCCAGCACAGGTTGTCCTTCATGACGACATCCATGCCGCCACTGGTGTACTTGCCCTCGGGCATGCCGCCGCAGCCCAGGCAGTCAGTGATGAGCACCGTGTGCTGCCAGCCCTTGGCCTGCAGCAGCGCCTTAATGGCGGCAGGGTTCACATGCTTGCCGTCGCAGATGATCTCGGCATACGTGTTGGGGGTGGTCATGGCAGCGCCCACGACGCCGGGCTCGCGGTGATGCAGACCGCGCTGGCCGTTGTAGGTATGCGTAAAGCAGCTGGCGCCGGCGTTAATGGCCGCAGCGCACTCGTCATAGGTAGCGTCGGAGTGACCGATGCAGGTCACCACACCCTTGGCGTTCAGGGCAGCCGCGTAGGCGGCAGCACCGTCGCGCTCGGCCGCCATGGCGCTCTTGACGATGCGTCCGCCAGCAGCCTCCTGCCACTCGTCAAAGACTTCCTCGGACGGGTCAATCAAAAAGGCGGGATTCTGAGCGCCCACGTGCTTCATGGTAAAGAACGGGCCCTCCAGGTAGATGCCTTGAATGCGGGCACCGCAAAACTCTGGGCCGCGCTCCTCGTCAGCCTGAGCGATGGCGGCGCAGGCGTCCTTAATCTGTTCCACGCCATCGGTAAAGGTCGTGGGCAGCCAGCTGGTGGTACCACGACGGGCGAGCTCGGTCGAGCTGATGTTGATGCCCTCGGCATCGTTATCGGTCGTGGCGTGGTTATAGAAGCCATGGATATGGGTGTCCACCATACCCGGCGCAATCCACGTGCCCGTGTAGTCCTTGATCTCGCAAGTGGGCTCATCGGCCTGCCAGGCGCCAAAGACGCCGTCCTCGACCATAAGGTAGCCGCCCAGCTGCGGCCCCGCCGGCAAAAAGAACTTGTCGGCCTTGATAGCATACGTGCTCATCTAAGCTCCCGT
>CAKUEZ010000157.1 GCA_934646965.1 uncultured Collinsella sp.
AATCTCAATCTTGCCTTTGAGCTGCGGGATCTGCTCCTCGATCAGCGCTGCGACCGCCTCGGCATCCTCGCGACACGCCGAGTGCGACATGATGCACTTGCCCGAATAGTTCGCACCATCCTGCACATGCGTCATTACGGTCTTTGCCATCTCGGAGATTGCGCGCTTCTTGGTGCGAATCTTCTCGCGCGGCGACAGCTCGCCCTCGCAATCAACCGTCATAAGTGGGCAAATCTTAAGCGCCGAGCCGATGATTGCGCTCGCGGCCGAGATGCGACCGCCGCGCAGATAACTCGACAGGTCGGTCGAGAAGAACCAGTGATGCAGGTTGAGCTTGTGCTCCTCGACCCAAGCGGCCGTTTCCTCCAGCGTGGCCCCGCTATCGCGCACATCGGCGGCATATTCCACCAGCAGGCCAAAGCCCGAGGCAGCTGCCAGCGAATCGATCACGCGCACCTTGCCGCCCTCGGGATAACGATCGGCAAGCATCTGCGCCGCAACGCAGGCCGAACCATATGTGCCCGAAATGCCAGACGACAGCGTCAGATGCAGCACATCCTTGCCCTCAGCAACGAACGGCTCCCAAAACTCCTCGTACTCGCCCACACCCAGCTGCGACGTCTTGGGCATAGCGCCCGCGGCGATCTTGGCAAAAAACTCGTCCGGCGAAATCGACTGATACAGGTCATCGTCATAGACAACGTCATCGATCTCGTAATGGAAATACACGACAGGGATATTGCGCGACGCAAAGAACTCGCGGGTTCGATCGGCGCCAGACTCACAGGTCAGGACAAAATCACTCATATGAGGCTCCTTAATCATTGCTGCGCAAATTATCGCACAGCAAACCTAAATACGGTACAAATGTCCACTATTTACCAATTCGAACTATTGGTATTGAACATCTTTATCACGAACATCTCCATCGCCGCCGTGGACCAATCTTGGCAAAAACACCCTCTTCGTCTCCACTCAACCGACACATCTACCTCCACTAAATCGATTTAGCAAACCATTCAGCCGACAATTCAGCCGCCGGCTCTAAATCGAAACAAAAGCGGCGCATACTGATAAACGTTTGACGCTGTTTATCAGTTTTACCAACCACATCGGAAGGTGTTTCATGGTCGCATTCGATCGCAACCCGCAAGACTTCAAGTATCTGCGCCTGCTGTCGAGACAGTTCCCCACCGAACAATCCGCATTCACCGAGATCATCAATCTCTCGGCCATTCTCAACCTACCCAAGGGCACCGAGCATTTTATGAGCGACGTGCATGGCGAGTACGAAGCCTTTATGCACATCCTCAACAACTGCTCGGGCGTCGTGCGCGAGCATGTCGACGAGATCTTTGGCGACACGCTCTCCTTCGACGAGAAGGGCGAGCTGTGCACGCTCATCTACTATCCGCGCGAGAAGATCGAGCTGGTCCGCAGCCAGCGCGAAGACTCGCCCACCTGGTACAAGACGATGCTCGACCAGCTCATCATGGTCGCTCGCTCGCTTTCGAGCCGCTACACCCGCTCTAAGGTGCGTAAGGCCATCCCGCGCGATTACGCTTACATCATCGACGAGCTGCTGCACACGCATCCGGACGAGAACAACTACCGCGTGCGCTACCACGAGCGCATCATCGAGTCCATCCTGGAGACCGCTAGCGCCGACGACTTTATCGAATCGCTCGCTTCGCTTATCAAACGCCTAGCCGTCGACCACCTGCATCTGGTGGGCGACATCTTTGACCGTGGCGGCGGGGCGGCCAAGATTATGGACCGCCTGCTCACCTACCATTCGCTCGACATCCAGTGGGGCAACCACGACCTGCTGTGGATGGGCGCCGCGGCCGGCGAGCCCGCCTGCATCGCCACGGTGCTGCGCAACAACCTGCGCTACGACAATTACGAGATCCTCGAGAACGACTACGGCATCTCCCTGCGCGAACTCGTCGCCTTCGCCGATGCCACCTACACCACCGGCGAGTCCATCACCCCGCTCATCAAGGCCATCAACGTGCTGCTCTTTAAGCTCGAGGGCCAGATCATCCAGCGCCACCCCGAGTTCGACATGACCGACCGCCTGCTGCTCGACAAGATCGATCACGACTCCGGCACGGTCACGCTCTCCGACGGCAGCGTGTGGCCGCTCACGACCAACGACTTCCCCACCGTCGACCCGACAGACCCCTATACACTCACGCCCGAGGAACAGCACATCATCGACAAGCTTGTGTCCGAGTTTGTCACCGCCGATCACCTGCATCGCCATATCGATTTCCTCTACTCCCACGGCTCGATGTACAAGGTCACCAACGGCAATCTGCTGTTCCATGGCTGCGTGCCGCTCAACGAGGACGGCACCTTTAGCAGCATGAACTGTCTGGGCACCTGGCACGCCGGCCGCGATTATTTCGATTTTTGCGACCACATCGCCCGTCGCGCTTGGCGCGTCGGCGACCGCGATGCCCTCGACTGGATGTGGTACCTGTGGATCGGCTTTAACTCGCCCGCCAGCGGACGTCTGGTGCGCACCTTCGAGCGCGCCTACATCGCTGACAAGAGCACCTGGATCGAGCCGATGGATCCGTACTACACGCTCACCACATCGCCGTCTGTCTGCGACGACATCATGCACGAGTTTGGCGTCGTCCCTATGGCATGTTCCCCGACCGGTCATATCATCAACGGCCACACCCCGGTCAAGACCACCAAGGGCGAGCAGCCCATTCGTGCCGGCGGCAAGCTGCTGGTTATCGATGGCGGCTTCTGCCGTGCCTATCACCCCAAAACGGGCATCGCCGGCTACACGCTCATCTCGAG
Organism: uncultured Collinsella sp.; assembly: GCA_934646965.1. Lineage (GTDB taxonomy): Bacteria > Actinomycetota > Coriobacteriia > Coriobacteriales > Coriobacteriaceae > Collinsella. The sequence goes on from CAKUEZ010000157.1 coordinate 2,821, forward strand.
CTCGCGCGGATGCCGCCTCAAGTCGCATCAGGCCTTTACCACCGTTGCCGAGGCGCTCACCCGCAACGTGGACATCGCCAGCGAGACCAACCGCTTTGACCAGGCCGACCGCCGCCGCATGGTCAGCGACACCGACACGGGCGCCAAGATTCGCAGCCAGATCCAGGACCTGCGTCAGCTACTCGATGCGTATAGAAACGGTGCTATCGAGGAGCGCGCCTAGCCCCGCCCGCGGGGATTAGCTAAACTTGCTGGGTTTGTCATCCCCGCGGCGCTTTGGCGCCAGCTTAAGGCAGGTACCATGCAAAAGCTCCTTGCGCAGATCATGAAGTTTGGCGTTGTCGGTGTCATTGCCACCGTCATCGACTTTGGCATCATGAATCTGCTCCACTACGGTCTGGGCCTCAACATCCTGATCGCCAACACCAGCGGCTTTATCGTCTCGCTCATCTTTAACTACGTCGCAAGCATGAAGTACGTGTTCGCGCACAAGGAGGGCATGAGTCGCCGCCGCGAGTTTATCATCTTCGTCGTGCTGTCCGTGATTGGCTTGGCGCTCAACGACGGCATTGTGCTGACACTCAACGCCGGTCTGGGACTCGAGGCCAATATCGCCAAGATCTGCGCCACCGCGCTCGTCATGATCTACAACTTTGTGACCCGCAAGATTTTCCTGGAGGGCGACGAGACCAAGTAGCTCGGCTTCCTCGCAGCGTACGGAGCCCGCAAACGACGCGCGCTGAGTGCGGCGTCGTTCGCGGGCCCCGTTCGTTTACGGGCAAATTTGGCACGTTTGCGGATTGTCTCTTGCAAATTTGGCGAGTTCGTATAGTTCTTGGCAAAGACCTTACGTTTCCCTTGCAAAAGCTCTAAAGTATCCTCTGCTCGATTCATCAACGCATTGGATGTGATTACGTGCGCAAGGCACTGGCACAACCTCATACGAAGCAGTTCCTCAAGTTCGCTGTCGTGGGCCTTATCTCCTTTGGCATCGACTGGGGTATGCTCATTGCGCTCGTCGAGCTGTTCCACCTCGACTTTTTGATGAGCACCACGATCTCGTTCATCACGTCCGTCGTGGTCAACTACTGGCTCAGCATGAAGTACGTGTTCGATCATCGCGAGGGCATGAGCCGTAAGCGCGAGTTCACGATCTTCACCATCCTGTCGGTGATTGGCCTGGGCCTCAACGACCTGTACATGTTTGTGGGCGT
>CAKUEZ010000158.1 GCA_934646965.1 uncultured Collinsella sp.
CCTCGTCCTCAAACGCATGTATGTTGGAAATCTCATTCATAGCATCTTAGGATAGCGCCCCTGCCACGCACCCGCCCTCATGTGCGATAATGTCGAACGATATGCACGAATTGACCACCGCGCCGCCGAGCCTCGCGCCCGGCCGCGCCCTCACCTATATGTGAAGGAGTCCCATGGCATCCAAATACTCCATGAACGACCGTCCCAGCTGGCCGCGCCGCGCCATCGTTACCGCCGGCGAGCCCTACGGCAACAAAGGCCTGCACTTCGGCCACGTTGGTGGCGTCTTTGTCCCCGCCGACTTCTTCGCCCGCTTCCTGCGCGACCGCCTGGGCCGCGAGAACGTGATCTTCACCTCGGGCACCGACTGCTACGGCTCGCCCATCATGGAGAGCTACCGCAAGCTCAAGGAGAACGAGGGCTACGACAAGTCCATTAGCGAGTACGTCGAGTCCAACCACTCCCGCCAGGCCGCGACCCTCAACAACTACAACATCAGCTGCGACATCTACGGCGGCTCGGGCCTTGAGCCGGCCGTCCAGATTCACAACGAGGTAACCGCCGAGATTATCGAGCGCCTGCACGAGCAGGGCACCATCTCCAAGCGCTCCACCTTGCAGTTCTACGACGCCAAGGCCGGCACGTTCCTCAACGGCCGCCAGGTCATCGGCCGCTGCCCCATCCAGGGCTGCAAGTCCGAGAAGGCCTATGCCGACGAGTGCGACCTGGGTCACCAGTTTGAGCCCGAGGAGCTCATCGCACCCAAGAGCCAGCTCACCGGCGAGGTGCCCGAGCTGCGCCCGGTCGACAACCTCTACTTCGACCTGCCGGCCTACCTCGACTTTATGAAGACCTACACCGCCAAGCTCGCCCAGAACCCGCAGGTTCGCTCCGTGGTCTCCAAGACCATGGAGGAGTGGCTGCTGCCGGCTCAGCTCTACATCCAGAACAAGTTCCGCGAGGCCTTCGACGCCGTCGAGGATCAGCTGCCCGAGCACACCGTGCTGGAGCCCGAGGGCAACAAGAGCAGCTTTACCGTCACCTTCCCCAGCTGGAAGGAGCGCGACGACGCCCACGCGGTACTCGCCAACGGCGGCGTGCGCTTCCGCAGCGGCAAGGCGCTCGTGCCCTTCCGCATCACCGGCAACATCGACTGGGGCGTCCCGGTGCCCGAGGTCGACGGTGTCTCCGACGTCACCTGCTGGTGCTGGCCCGAGAGCCTGTGGGCGCCCATCAGCTATACCCGCACCGTGCTCGCGCGCGACGCCAAGGCCGCCGGCGTGACCGAGGGTGTCGCCGCCCAGGACGCCGCCCTCATGGGCGAGCCCGCCGCCGATTCGACGCAGGTGCCCGCGCCCGCCTATCAGCACAGCTCGCTCGACTGGCGCGACTGGTGGTGCTCGGACGACGCTCAGATCTACCAGTTCATCGGCCAGGACAACATCTACTTCTACTGCATCGCGCAGACCGCCATGTGGGAGGCCCTGGGTTGGGACCTTACGCAGAGCACCGTCAGCGCCTGCTATCACCTGCTCTACATGGGCAAAAAGGCCAGCTCGTCCTCGCAGACGCCTCCCCCGCCGGCCGACGACCTGCTCAACCACTACACTTGCGAGCAGATGCGCGCGCACTGGCTGTCGCTCGGCCTGTCCGAGAAGCCGGTGAGCTTTAGCCCCAAGGCATACGACACGCGCGTGACCGGCAAGGACAAGGACGGCAACGAGGTGCGCGCCTGCGACGACAAGCGCGTCATCGACCCGGCCCTTAAGGAGAGTGCACTTTTGACCGGCGTCTTCAACCGCCTGGCCCGCAGCTGCTTCTACGGCGTCGCCGTCAAGGAGGGCGACGAGAGCCCCTACCGCAACGGCTGCATCCCCGCCGGCGCCGCCTCTGCCGCCGTGGTCGAGGCCGCCGAGCAGGCAGCCCTCGCCTTTGAGCAGGCCATGTACAAGTTCGAGACGCACCGCGCACTCGCCGTGTGCGACGACTACCTGCGCGCCGCCAACAAGCGCTGGAGCGACGCCTCCAAGGCCGCCAACAAGCTCGAGGGCGAGCCGGCAAACGCCGCGATGACGCAGGCCCTCGTCGACGCCTTTGCCGAGCTGCGCGTGGCGACCGTCCTGATGCACGGCATCGTGCCGGCCGGCTGTGAGCTCATCTGCGAGTACTTCGACGTCGACCCGGTCGCGTTCTTTAGCTGGGACAACATCTTTGCCTCCACGGACGAGTTCGTGGAGAGCCTGGGCGAGAAGCCCGGCGAGCACCGTGTGAAGCCACTGCCCCCGCGCTTCGACTTCTTCAGCAAGCACGAGAGCCAGTACTAAAACACTCGACATGTAATGGAATAGGAAGGAAAGACGGATGTCTAAGCCTCGTCGTCGTAAGCAGAAAAAGCAGGTCAAGGCCGAGCTCAAGCTCAGGCAGTTTGCCGCTACCGAGCTTTCCGACCAGCTTGCCGCCCTTCCCTGTGCCGCCGACCTGCCGCGCTTTATGGTCGACACGGTCGCCGGCGCCTATGCTCCCGCCGATGCCGAGCTTATGATCGAGGGCTTTGGTGCCGCTGCCACGCGACCGGTCACGCTGCGCGCCAACACGCTCAAAGCGACCGCCGAGGACATCGCCGCGGCACTCGACGAGGCCGGTATCGCCCACAGCCCTGTCACCTGGTACCGGGATGCCTTCATCCTGCCCGAGGCCCAGGTTTCCGACCTGTGGGACCTCGACATCTACCGCGACGGCAAAATCTACCTGCAAAGCCTGTCGTCCATGATGCCGCCGCTGGTCCTGGGCGCCCAGACCGGCGAGGACATCCTGGACATGTGCGCGGCCCCCGGCGGTAAGACGACGCAGATCGCCGCCCTCACGCAAAGCCAGGCGCACCTCACCGCCTGCGAGATGAGCATCCCTCGCGCCGAGAAGCTCGAGTCCAATCTCCACCGTCAAGGCGTCAAAAACGTGCCCGTCATGCGCATCGACGCGCGCGAGCTCGACGAGTTCTTCCGCTTTGACCGCATCCTGCTCGACGCCCCCTGCACCGGCACGGGCACCGTCATCAGCGGCAACGAGAAGAGCCTGCGCGGCCTGACCGAGCAGCTACTTGGCAAGTGCGCCCGCTCGCAGCGAGCGCTTCTGGACCGCGCCATGGGTGCCCTCAAGCCGGGTGGCACGCTGGTCTATTCCACTTGTTCGATCTTACCGCAGGAAAACGAGGACGCCCTGCAAGAGGCCCTCGACAAGCACATGGACTGCGAGCTCATCCCCCTTAACGGCACGCCGAGCGAAAGCGAAGCACGCCGCGCTCAGGAAGCCGGCGAGGAGCCGCGCATCGAGTGCAACGCCCTCACCGAGGCCATCGCCGCGGGCCAGGTCTCGGCCGTCGCCAACGGCATGCCCGGCACGCTGACCATTCCGCCCAGCCGCGACTTTGAGGGCTTCTACATTGCCCTGATCCGAAAACGCAGCTAGCGCGCGGACCAAAAACTCAACAAGCTATCTCCGTGCGCGCTTGTCCTGCTGGTCACGGTGTTGCTTAAGCGCCTCGCGCTCCTTGCGCTCGGCTCTTTTGCCCTTAATGGCCGTGACCACAAAGTAGATGACCGCGGCGGCAACGATTGCGCCCACACACAGGCCAATCGAGCCCAACATTGCTGTCAATTCCATACCGCGTCACCTCTCTTTTAAACGGGATATTCAAGATAGCACCTCGACGCCCGCCACCACAGCTCCTTCACGTTCGACGGCACTTCGGTCTAACGGATGGCGCGGCGGGGAAAAATTAACTCGTCAAACGATTTAGCATTCGCAACTCCGGCTGCACAGCGCCGGCAACCATCACGTAGAATCGAGCCTCCATGGATACCCTCAACGACCTAAACGAGCGCGTCGACGCCTTCGTCGGCACCAGCTCCTTCGACACGCCCGCCGCGGCAAACGACCAAGCCCCCATCGATGT
>CAKUEZ010000159.1 GCA_934646965.1 uncultured Collinsella sp.
GAGCTGTATCAAAAGCTCGTGGAGACCTTTGGCAAGGACGTCAAGGTGCCCATCATGGAGCTGCGCAAGAAGAACGATCCCGATCTGGCCGAAGTCGCCGACTACGTCTACGAGAACGTCTTTTTGCATTACACCATGAAGCAGTGGGGCCAGACACCCGACCAGATCGATCCGTCGATCACCGGTCGCGTTCCCGTTTTTGTGGGCGATGACGACCGTTACTTCCCGCAGGCCCCCTTCCAGGGCATGCCGCAGGACGGTTATACGGCGCTGTTTGAGCACATGCTCGACCACGACTTGATCGACGTGTTCTGCGACGTTGACGCTCGCGACCTCTTTGAGATCGATGAGACCACCGTCAAGGTCGACGGCAAGGTCTACGGCGGCGAGATCGTCTACACCGGTCCGCTCGATGAGCTGTTCAATCTCGACTTGGGCGCCCTGCCGTACCGCACGCTCGACATGAAGTTCGAGACGCTCGATATGGATCAGTTCCAGCCTGTGGGTACCGTCAACTACACCACGAGCGAGGACTACACGCGCATCACCGAGTTCAAGAACATGACTGGTCAGGTCCTGCCCGGCAAGACCACCATCATGAAGGAGTACTCCAAGGCATATACGCCCGGCTCGGGCGAGACGCCGTACTACGCGATTCTTGAGCCCGAGAACCGCGAGCTCTACGAGCGCTACCTTGAGCGTGTCCAGAACCTTACGAACTTCCACCCGGTTGGTCGTCTGGCCGAGTATCGCTACTACGATATGGACGCCGTGACCAACTCCGCCCTCGATCTATCGGATGAGATTATCGCCTGCCATGCATAAAGTTATTACATTCGGCATTCCCTCGTACAACGCTGCCAAGGATATGGACCATTGCATTACCTCTATCCTTGAGGGAAGCAATTTTGCCACCGATGTTGAGATTATCATCGTCGATGATGGCTCTCAGGATGAGACGGCCGCCAAGGCAGACGAGTGGGAAGCTCGATATCCCGGTATTATTCGCGCTGTTCACCAAGAAAACGGTGGCCATGGCATCGCTGTCCTTTCGGGTCTTCGCGAGGCGCAGGGCACCTACTACAAGGTCGTCGACTCCGATGACTGGCTCGATGGTGAAGCTCTTTCGACCATGCTGTCGCTGCTGCGCGGATTTGAGGAGCGCGACCAGCGCGTAGATCTGTTTATCTCGAACTACGTGTACGAGAAGGTCTATGAGGGCACGCATGCCGCCATCGACTACAAGCTTGCCCTGCCGCGCAAGAAGATCTTTACGTGGGACAAGGTCGGACATTTCCGTCTTGATCAGAACCTGCTCATGCACAGCCTGTGCTACCGCACGGATGTGCTCCGCGAGTCCAATCTGCCTATGCCGGCTCACACCTTCTACGTCGACAACATCTACGCTTACGTGCCGCTGCCGCGCTGCAAGACCATGTACTACGCCGATATTGACCTCTACCGCTACTTCATTGGTCGAGAGGGCCAAAGCGTCAACGAGGCCACGATGGTCAAGCGCCTGGATCAGCAGTTCCGCGTTACGCGCGTCATGATGGAGTCGTTCCACCTGTATAGGGATGTCGAGTCGCCGCGTCTGCGTTCGTACATGATGAGCTACTTCACGCTGATGATGGCGGTCTGCTCGGTGTTCACCAAGCTTTCCGATGAGGAGGGCGCTGGCGAACGCCTGATGACGCTGTGGAAGGACCTGAAGGCTTATGACGAGCGCATGTATCGTCATGCCCGCTACGGCGTGGTCGGCTTCTTTACCAACCTGCGCGGACGGGCCGGAGACAAAACCACACTCGGCATATACCGTCTTGCCTCAAAGATCTTCAAATTCAACTAGCACAGAAACGCTCGGGTAACGGGGACCCCTGGTCCTTAACTTGCTACTTCGAACAGTCCTGCGCAAGACGGAGGCGCCATTGGCGCCTCCTTTGCGTGCGGAACTCGTATCAAGTTAAGGACCAGGGGTCCTCTGCTATGTCCAGCTATATGCCAGGCTACTGAATTTGAAGATCTTCGACGCGCGGTATACAGGTGCCTTGGCTGAAAAGACTTGGTTGGTAGGTTGCCCGGTGGGGCTTGGTTATGTTTGTCGCGAGTTCCGCACGAGCCGAAGAGCACTTAATGTGCTCCTCGTGCGAGCCAGGACTGTAGAGCAGCAAACATAACCAAGCCCCACCGGGCAACCGGTCGGGTGAGTCTATTTTGCGGCGCCGGGGATGCCGTGGGAGGTTTTGGCGGTTTTGGCTCCGTTTACGATGGCGGTTTGTAGGGCCCTTACGGCGAGCATGCCCAGCAGGTCTAGGGGCACGGCGGCGCTTGCCTGGGCGCCCAGCTTGCCGCTGGCGAGGGTGTAGATGGTGTCGCCGTCGTTGGTGGTGTGCGTGGGGCGGATGGCGTGTGCGTAGGCGTCTGCGGCCATCTGGGAGACCTTGGTGGCCTGGGCTTTGGTGAGCTCCACATTGGTGACGATGCAGCTGATGGTCGTGTTGGTGCGGTCGAGCGGCATCTGCATGGAACCGGCGGCGGCAAAGGCCGCAAGCTCCATGTCGACGATCTGGTCGCTATCGGCCGCAGCGCGCATGCCGGAGACCCACTCGCCGGTGAAGGGGTCAACAATGTTGCCGCAGGCGTTGACCGAGACCACGGCGCCCACCTTAACAGGGCCGAGTGCCACGGCGGCAGCGCCAAGGCCGGCCTTCATGCAGGTGGCGGGTCCCATGAGCTTACCCACCGTGGCACCGGTGCCGGCGCCCACATTGCCCTGCTCGAGCGTGGTGGGGGTGTTGTCGAGTGCCTCGCGCACGGCGGTGATACCGGCATCGATATCGGGACGTACGGTGGGGTCACCAAAGGCGAGGTCGAAGATGCAGCTAGAGCACACGATGGGCACCTGCGTGGGGCCGACGGGCAGGCCGATGCCGCGGCTCTCGAGCTCACGGGCGACGCCGCTTGCGGCCTCCAGGCCAAAGGCCGATCCGCCCGAAAGGCAGACGGCGTGGACCTTGTCCACGGTGTTTTCGGGACGCAGCAAATCGGTCTCGCGCGATGCCGGGGCGCCGCCACGAACGTCAACGCCGCCGGTAGCGCCCTCGGGCGCCACGATTACAGTGCAACCGGTGCCGGCCTCCTCGTCCGTATAGTTGCCAAAGCAAAAGCCATCGACATCGCAAACGTCAATGGCCTCAAGCAGTGTGTCCATGATTTACTCCTATCGGTTTTCCGCCGGGCCTTCTGCCCGGTCGGGATCCGTACGGTACGGCAAAATTGTAGGCGCTGGGGGATATCCAGCGCCAGATGCAATTACGAGAGTTTTTGAATGGCGCGTGCGACGCGTGCGATGGGAAGGCCAACTACGTTGTAGAAGTCGCCCGAAATATCGTGCACGAGCATGCGCCCACCAACGCCCTGGATGCCGTAGGCGCCGGCTTTATCCATGGGCTCGCCCGAGGCGACGTAGCGCTCAATCTGCTCGTCGGTGAGCTCATAGAATGTCACATCGGTCACGTCAACAAACGACAGGCTCTCGGCGGCGTGCGGAGCAGCGGTGTCTCCGGCCTTAACGATGCAGACACCGGTTGCGACCTGATGCGTGCGCCCCGAGAGCTCGTGGAGCATGGTGCGGGCCTCGTCCTCGGTTGACGGCTTGCCCAAAATCTTGCCGTCGAAGGTGACGATCGTGTCGGCTGCGACGGTCAGCTCGTTGGGCTCGGCATGCCCGGCGGCAACGGCAGCAGCCTTGGCGCGTGCCAGGCGCTCGACAAGTGTAAGCGGGGCCTCGTCATCAAAGGGTGTTTCATCGATGTCGGCAGGGATGATGCGGATGTCGTAGCCGGCCTCGCGCATCAGCTCGATGCGGCGCGGCGATTGCGAAGCCAAAATCATAGCTGGATGCCCTCGGCGACCTTCTCGACGGCCTTGTCGCCGGCGAGCGTGCG
>CAKUEZ010000160.1 GCA_934646965.1 uncultured Collinsella sp.
CAGCTGGTCAACCACCTGCAGCAGGCGCTGAAGGCCCAGTACATGTTCCACCGCGACAAGCAATACGTGGTCACCAACGGCGAGGTCAAAATCGTCGACGAGTTCACCGGCCGCATCATGGAAGGCCGCCGCTACTCCGAGGGCCTGCATCAGGCCATCGAGGCCAAAGAGGGCGTGCTCGTGCGCGAGGAGAACCAGACGCTGGCCACCATCACCCTGCAGAACTACTTCCGTCTGTATGACAAGCTCTCCGGCATGACCGGTACGGCACTCACCGAGGACGCCGAGTTCCGCGAGATCTACAAGCTGCCCGTCGAGGTCATCCCCTCCAACAAGCCCGTTCAGCGTGTCGACCACGAGGACCTGGTGTATCGCACCATCCAGGCCAAGTACAACGCCGTTGCCGACGACGTCGAGCGACGTCACGCCAAGGGCCAGCCGGTCCTGGTGGGCACCGTCTCCATCGAAAGCTCCGAGAAGCTGTCGGCCGCCCTTACCAAGCGTGGCATCGCGCACGAGGTCCTCAACGCCAAACATCACGAGCGCGAGGCTCATATTGTTGCCCAGGCCGGACGCTACGGCGCCGTGACCATCGCTACTAACATGGCCGGTCGTGGTACCGACATCCTGCTGGGCGGCAACCCCGACGAGCTGGTGCGCGAACGCCTTGAGTACGAGGGCCTGACCATGGAGGACGTGACGCCCGAGCAGCTCGAGCAGTTTAACGCCGAGGCCAAGGAGACCTGCAAGGCCGAACGCGAGCGCGTGCTTGCCGCCGGCGGCCTGACCGTCATCGGCACCGAGCGCCATGAGTCCCGTCGTATCGACAACCAGCTGCGCGGCCGCTCCGGTCGTCAGGGCGATCCGGGCGAGACTCAGTTCTACCTGTCGCTCGAGGACGACCTCATGCGCCTGTTCGGCGGCGACAAGATGGACCGCGTCTCCAAGATGATGGTTACCGCCGACATGGGCGACGACATGCCCATCCAGCACAAGATCATCTCCAAGGCCGTCGAGAGCGCCCAGCACAAGGTCGAGAGCATCAACTTCTCCATGCGCAAGAGCGTTCTTGAGTACGACGACGTCATGAACAAGCAGCGCCAGGTCATCTACGCCGAGCGCAACAAGATTCTGGACGGCAAGGACCTGACCGACCACATCACCGAGGTCATGCACGACACCGTGTACCGCTGCGTGCAGGAGTTCTGCACCAAGGACAGCCACGAGGGCGAGCGCGATCTTGAGGGCCTGCGCAAGTGGGTCGTGGAGCTCACCGGGCATATCGATACGCCCAAGTTCCCCGACGAGGACTTTGAGGCCCTGGCTGCCGATGTCCTGGCCTACGTTGAGAAGTGCTACAACATGAAGGCCGAGCGCCTGGGTGAGGACCTCATGCGCGAGCTCAACACCCAGGTCATGCTGCGCGTCATCGATACCCGCTGGATGAACTACCTGCAGGAGATGGACTACCTCAAGACCGGTATCGGACTGCGTGGTTTTGGTCAGCGCGACCCGTTGGTCGAGTACAAGACTGAGGCTTATGGTGCCTTCCAGATGCTCGTCGACACTATGTACGAGGATTACCTGCGCACCGTCCTGCGCATCGAGATCAAGGCCGCCCCGCAGGCCGTGGAGCACAAGGAGGACCCCGCGCTCGAGGGGGCGCGCTTCTCCGGCCCCGCCGATGTCGACGGCGACAACGGCAACTCGGTGCTGCGCAAGCAGGCACAGGTGCAGGCTCGTACGGCCGTCCAGGGAGGCCCGGCTGCTGTCAACAACGGCGGCAAGGTGACTACCTACCGCAAGGACGAGAGCGACGATCCGTACGTCAACGTTGGCCGCAACGATCTTTGCCCCTGCGGTAGCGGCAAGAAGTTCAAGTACTGCCACGGCAGGAATCGTTAATGGCCGAGGCTCTAGAGGTAACGCCCGCCGAGCTGGACGCGTTTGCGGACCGGCTCGGCGAGGTCGAGTCGTATCTTCATTTGGACGAGAAGCGCACGCGCGTGACCGAGCTCGAGGCCAAAAGCGTGGCCCCCGGCTTTTGGGATGACGCCGACGCCGCTCGCGCCACCATGGAGGAGATCGCTCGCGCCAAGGAAGATATCGCTGCCGTGGATACCGCGCGCGGCGAGCTATCTGACGCCCGCGCGGCGCTGGAGCTTGCCGAGGAGATGGGCGACGACCCCGATGCCGCCGCATTGCGCGAGGAGGCTGCCGCTACGGCAGAACGCCTGGCCCGCGCTATCGACGAGCTCGAGCTTTCGAGCTGGTTTACCGGTGAGTTCGATCACGGCGACGCGATTGTGACCATCAAGCCCGGACAGGGTGGCCTGGAGGCGCAGGACTGGACCTTCATGCTCTTTAAGATGTACATGAAGTACTGCCAGCATCGCGGCTGGAAGGTCACCATTAACGACTGCCCCGCGGCTGAGGTCATCGGCATCGATCGCGCGACCTTTACCGTCGAAGGCAAGGACGCGTTTGGCATGCTGCGCGCCGAGGCCGGCGTCCACCGCCTGGTACGCATTAGCCCCACCGATGACAAGAAGCGCCGCCAGACCACGTTTGCCGGCGTCGAGGTCATTCCCGTGTTGCCTGACGATATCGACATCGAGATCAGTCCCGACGATATCCGCGTGGACGTGTATCACGCGAGCGGCCCGGGCGGCCAGGGCGTCAACACCACCGACTCCGCCGTACGCGTGACGCATTTTCCCAGCGGCATCGTTGTCACTTGCCAAAACGAGCGCAGCCAGATTCAAAACAAGGCCGCGTGCATGCAGATTCTCAAGGCCCGTCTGTACGAGATTGAGCTCGAGAAGCGTGCCGAGGCCCTGGATGAGATTCGCGGACCCAAGACCACGATCGGTTTTGGCAACCAGATTCGCAGCTACGTGCTCTACCCGTACCAGATGGTCAAGGACCTGCGTACGGGTGTGGAGACCAGCAACGTCGAGGCCGTCCTCGATGATGGCGACCTGGACTCGTTTGTGATCGGCTACCATCGCTGGGCGACCGGCAACGCCGATGCAGAGGCGCCGTCTGCCTAGGCACATGGTTGGCTCCGGGTCCATACAAGCACTTCGCAGGGGTGGTATTTGCCCGGTGAATCGGTAGAATCGAATACAGCAAGAAGTTCAAAGCGCACTCGTTTGGGTGCGCTTTTTTGAGGGAGGCAGCATGGCATATCGTCTGGACATCAAGCGCATTCTTTCGATGAACTTCTTTCATGACTTGCCCAAGATCATGTTTGGCTGCGCCCTGGCAGCTATCGCGACGGACTTGTTTTTGATCCCCAACGGCCTTGCCGCCGGCGGCGTTACGGGCCTCGCCACCATTATTCAGGCGGTCAGCGCTTCGCATGGCGTATCGCTTCCCGTCGGTATCCAGACCATCGTGATGAATGCCTTGCTGCTGCTGGTCGTTATGCGCGAGGGTGGCATGTTCTACGTGGTACAGACGGCGACGGGCTTTGTGCTGCTGGGCTTTTTCACCGACCTGTTCGCTCCGTTTGTGGCGCCGCTGGCACATGCCGATCTGATGCTGCCCGCTATGTGGGGTGGCGTCATCACGGGCATCGGCTATGGCATGGTGTTGCGCGCCGGTGCTAACACTGGTGGTTCCGACACCATCGGTCAGATAATCTCGCGCAATACGTCACTACCGGTGGGCTCCACTGTCATGGCGATCGACGTTGCCGTGTGCGCGCTGTCGGCCCCGGTCTTTTCGGTCGAAAACGCGCTGTATGCGGGCCTTTCGATGGTCATTAGCGGCTACGTGATCGATGCCGTGGTCGACGGTGGCAACAGGCGCCGTATGGTGCTCATCATCTCGGACAAGTTTCCCGATATCGCGGCCGACATCATGTATGGCCTGGGCCGCGGCTGCACCAAGTTTAAGGCGACCGGCATGTACTCGGGTGCCGAGAAGCCGGTGATCATGGT
>CAKUEZ010000161.1 GCA_934646965.1 uncultured Collinsella sp.
TCGACCATCGAGCGTAAGGTGCGCGAGGCCTATATCGCCATCAAGATGGAGGAGATGTACTCCAAGGACGAGATCCTTATGATGTACCTCAACACCATCTATTACGGCCACGGCGCCTACGGTATCGAGGCCGCCGCCGAAACCTATCTGTCCAAGAGCGCCGCCGACCTTACCCTGAGCGAGGCCGCGCTGCTCATCGGCCTTCCCAACTCGCCGTCGCAGTACGACCCCACGGTCAACCCCGACCTGGCGCTCTCCCGCCGCAACAAGGTCCTCGACAACATGCTGCGCCTGGGCCATATCACCCAGGAGGAGCACGATGCCGCTCAGGCCGAGCCCATCACCCTCAACGTGACCGAGATTTCGGGCAGCGGCGTCGACGTGTACTCCCAGCCCTACTTTGTGTCCTATGTTAAGAAGCTTCTGGAGCAGGAGTTCTCCACCGATGTGCTCTTTAAGGGCGGCCTGACCGTCAAGACCACCATCGACCCCACGATGCAGCAGGTGGCAGAGGACGCCGTCCGTGCCCAGCTCGATTCGCTCGGCCTCGACGGCTTGGATATGGGCATGGTCGTTGTCGACCCCAAGACCGGCTATATCAAGTGCATGGTGGGCGGCTACGACTACAACGCCGACGAGAACCACGTCAACCACGCCACGGCCAAGCGTCCCGTGGGCTCCACGTTTAAGGCCTTTACGCTGGCAACGGCCATTCAAAACGGCATGAACCCCAACATCACCCTTAACTGCAACTCGCCGCTCACGGTAAAGGGCACCACAACCAAGGTGCAAAACTACGCCAACACGAGCTATGGCAACATCTCGCTCAAGCAGGCAACGGCCGTATCGTCCAACACCGCCTACATCCAGGTTGCCGACGCCATCGGTAACGACAAGATCCTCTCGCTCGTCAAAAAGCTCGGCATCGATACCTCCGACGGAAATATCGAGGACGTCCCCGTCATGACGCTCGGCCCCGGTTCGATTTCGCCGCTCGAGATGGCCTCTGCCTACGGCACGTTTGCCAACGGCGGCTACTATCGTCAGCCGATCGCCATTACCGAGATCGATTCGCGCACCGGATCGGTGCTCTACCAGCACACCGACAACCCCAAGCAGGTGCTCTCCACGGGTGAGGCCGCGGCAGTGACCGACGTCCTGACCGGCGTTATGCAGGGCAGCGGAACGGGCGTCGACGGCGCCCTGAGCGTCAGCCAGCCGTATGCGGGCAAGACCGGTACCACCGACGACAACACCAACCTGTGGTTCTGCGGCTATACCCCGCAGCTGGCGTGCGCGCTGTGGACCGGCTACTCCGCGGGCGAAATCCCCATCCAAAAGTACGGAGCCGACCTGTTTGGCTCGCAGACCAACCTGCCCGTCTTTAAAAAGTTTATGGACACCGTCTTGGCCGGTACCCAGCGCGAGGAGTTCCCGACCGGCACAGCTCCCACGTATAAGAACAACAACGTCTGGAAGTTCTACGGCACCAGCAACACCAAGAAGGAAGAGTCCAAGGACAAGGACAAGGACGAAGAGGACGAGGAAGAGACCACCACGACCACGACGACGACCACCACGACTACCGAGACCACGGGCGGCGAAACCACCGGTGGCACCGGCACGACCGGCGGCTCGACGGGCGGCGACGGTAGCGGTGGCGAAGGCGGCGGCGAGGGTGGCTCTCCCACCCCAACGCCTACGCCCACGCCCGATCCCTCTACGGGTCAGTAGGCACACCCAGCCATAGCCAATCAAAGGCGCCCGAGCAGTTCAAAGCTGCTCGGGCGCCTTTTTGTTGCAGGGATCTTACGGGGGCACTCCTTTGGGCAACAACGAAAAAGGGGGCGTCGACCATCGCCGACGCCCCCTACAGGCCGCTAGAATCGCCCGCACGGCTCAATCCGCACGCGGTGCCTCCCCTACTTGCGGGAGTTGCTCAGCTTGTTGATGAGCGCCTCCAGACGCTCGCCGTCCTCAGCAGTCTGGGCGATAACCAAGATCGTGTCGTTGCCGGCAAGCGAGCCCAGCACATCGGGCAGCTCGGCGGCATCTACGGCAGCGGCAATACCCGAAGCAGTGCCGGGCTGAGCCTTGATCATAACCAGGTTATCGGTACGCAAAACGCCCGTCACCAACTCGGACACCATGCGCTGCAGGTGCAGATCCTCGGCCAAGACATAGATACCCTCGGGAAGCTTGCGCAGCCCCATATCTGCGATATCGCGCGAAACGGTCGCCTGCGTGCAATCAAATCCCATAGCGCGGAGCTCATCCACCAGCACTCGCTGCGTGCGAACGTCCTTGTTGCGCACGATATCTCTGATGGCATCCTGGCGCCCGTTGCGTTTTTTAGCCATGCAAAACCTCACTCCATAGATGACGGAGACAATCATTCAGTGACTGAATAGTTTAGCGCTATTTGAGGTCTTTTGTGTATAAGAACGCATTTCGAAACAATTCTATGCAAATTTATTTCGTATGAAACAGCCCTAGGCGATTTTTGCTCCCGTCCGGTTAAAAAATGCGGCCAGATGCGTATACATCACGCAGCGCGAGGGCTTGGCGCTGGCAATCGGTCCAAACAACAGGCCGAGTCCGCGATGGTTGTCCTTGAGCACGGCAACCATCTGACGGGTTCGAGGCGCATCGAGCATATCACGCATACGGGCGGAGCGCTCAATTGACGACACCCCGTGCGGGCTCAAGCACAAATTCTCGATGCAAGCGACCAGGCCGACAAAGTAGAACTTTTGGATTGCCAGCTTAAGCTGGCTAGCGTTACCCGCTTCCGAGAGCGAGTCTGCAAGCTCGTCGAGCGCCCGGGCGTCATCGGATGCCCTGGCATACATGGTGGGGTCAAAGGCATCCGTAAGCTTAGGCGCCACTGCGTGGAAACAGGCCTCACCGCACCCGGAGACACGCTGCGCCTGCGAGAGCGCATATGCCATAAACTCCACCGTACGGTACGCCTTGTCATGTGACAGACACGCCTCAAACAGCGAACGGCTATACATCACGCCAGATGCCTGGGCAATCAGGCCGCCCAAAAGCAACTGGGGCAGACCGTCCGCCATCGAAGATTTGCCATCAATGGCAATAGGGCTAGCATCCAAAATGCGCGAATGACGGTCGCGATGCGCATCGTAGCGGTCGAGCGAAACCGTCGGAATCACCATATCCGCCGCGGCATCGCATGCAACATCGACCATCTTGGAAAGAGACTGTGGTGCAAACCACTCGTCGGCATTCATGGCCACGATCTGAGACCCACGCGAGGCGGCAAAGCCAGCGTGCAGGCATGCCCCGCGCGCCGAATCCTCGACGTCAATCAAATCGATGTGAATGTCTCTGCCGGCGGCTACTTCGAGCGAATGGCGAACGCCCGGCGCAACGTCGCGACAAACCACAACAATCTGCAGGTCATAGAGGTCTTGGTTCTGGACACTCTCGAGTGCACGCATCGCATAGTTGGGAGAACCCTCGACAACGAGGATCACCGAAAGTCGCGGATGCGAACCACGTCGAACCAAGTTTTCCGTCCTCTCGACAGCGTTACATTAAACTGTCGTTCATGGTACACCCCGTCAATTAAAGCAACGGGGCGCCAGACACGCTGCACGTCAAGAACAGATGTTGCACACGCACAGCTCACACATGGCATGCGCCAACAAAGGCGCAATGAGCCCTCCCCTAGTCGAGCACGGCGAGCTCGGCGGGATCGTAATCCACGCCCATAAACGTAAGGCCGCAGGCAGGCGCCGTAGGGCCCGCGGCGGTACGGTCGCAGGCATCTATGACCTCGCGCATCCACTCGGGATCGCGGCGATGCATGCCAATCTCGACGAGCGTGCCGACGATGGTGCGCACCATCGAATGCAGAAACGCGTTGCCCTCGAT
>CAKUEZ010000162.1 GCA_934646965.1 uncultured Collinsella sp.
CCATAGCACAAAGGAGGGCACCCCGCGACGCAGGGCACCCTCCTCAATGGTGCAGATATGCCTACTCAGCGTCGCCGGTAAACGTAGTACCGGTCTTGCCGGCAAGACCGTCACGCGCCTTCTCGAGCAGCGTGATGAGCGCCGTGCGGCCCGGCTTGCTCTCGGCAAACGTCGAGGCAGCCTGAACCTTGGGCAGCATGGAGCCGCGACCGAACTCGTTGGCCTCGGACAGACGCTTTACGTCGGCGGCGGTCAGCGTGTCGAGCCACTGCTCGTGGTCGGTGCCAAAGCCAATGGCGACCTTCTCCACAGCCGTCAGGATGATCAGGGCATCGGCATCGAGCTGCTCGGCGAGCTTCTCGGCCGCAAAGTCCTTATCGATGACGGCGGCAGCGCCCTTAAGGTGGTTGCCCTGGGACTTGGTGACGGGAATGCCGCCACCACCGCAGGAGATAACCACGTGGTTGGTCTCGACGAGCGACTTGATGGTGTCGAGCTCGACGATGCTCACGGGCTTGGGCGAAGCCACCACACGACGGAAGCCCTGCTTCTCGTCGTGGATAAACTGGTAACCGCGGTCAGCTTCCAGCTCCTTGGCCTCGGCCTCGCTCATCCACGGACCGATCGGCTTAACGGGATCGGCAAAGGCCGGATCGTCCGCCGCAACCTCGACCTGGGTGAGCACGGTGGCAACGCCCTTGTCGATATTGCGGTCAAGCATCTCCTCGCGCAGCGCATTCTGCAGGTCATAGCCAATGTAGCCTTGGCTCATGGCACCGCAGACGGACAGCGGGCAGGGAATGTACTTCTCGGGGTTAGAGCGCGTGAGCTCGGCCATCGCGTTGGCGATCATACCCACCTGGGGACCGTTGCCATGCACGACGACGACCTCGTTGCCCTCCTCGATCAGGTCGACGATAGCCTTGGAAGTCGTCTTGACGGCCTCCATCTGCTCGGGAAGGTTGGCGCCGAGGGCGTTTCCGCCCAGGGCGACAACGATACGCTTAGCCATTTCTCAGCCCAGCTTTAGGCCTGGAACCAACGAGCGGTGTTGCGCTCGTCGAGGGCCTTGAGGGTAGCGGCCGGATCGGCAACCTTCTGCAGGAACATCATGGCTGCGATGGCGTACGGCTTGTAGCTGGCCTCCTTGTACATGCCCACGCGGTGCATGTCGAAGACGTCGGCGTTAACCTCGCCGTGCTCGCAGGAGACACCGGAGATGTCGGCGGGCAGCGGGTGCATAAAGATGGTGTCCTGGCCGTTGGCGGTCTTCTCCATGAGCTCGGTCGTGGAGCACCAGTCCTGATGCGTAGCGTTCTGAGCGAGCAGTTCCTTCTCAAGCGCTGCGATGCCGGCGTCGTCGCCCTCGGCGTACAGGTTGGTGCGCTTCTCCATGGCGGCAAACGGAGCCCAGCTCTTGGGGATCACGATGTCGGCACCCTCGAAAGCCTCGGCCATGGTGTTGACCTGCTTAAAGGTGGTGCCGGACTCGGCGGCGTAGCCCTTGGCGCGCTCGACGACCTCGGGCATAAGGTCGTAGCCCTCGGGGTGGGCCAGGGTGACGTCCATGCCAAAACGGGGCAGCAGGCTGATCAGCGACTGCGGGCAGGACAGCGGCTTGCCGTAAGAGGGCGAATAGGCCCAGGTGACGGCAACCTTCTTGCCCTTGAGGTTCTCAAGACCGCCAAACTCGTTGATGAGGTAGAGCATGTCGGCAGAGGACTGCGTGGGGTGATCGGAGTCGGACTGCAGGGAGATGAGCGTGGGACGGTGATCCAGAACGCCATCCTCGTAAGCCTGCTGGACAGACTCGGAGACCTCGGCCATGTAGGCGTCGCCCTTGCCGATGTACATGTCGTCGCGGATGCCGATGACGTCGGCCATGAAGGAGATCATGGTAGCGGTCTCGCGGACGGTCTCGCCGTGAGCGATCTGGGACTTCTTCTCGTCCAGGTCCTGCAGCTCAAGGCCGAGCAGGTTGGCGGCCTTAGAGAAGGAGAAGCGCGTACGGGTGGAGTTGTCACGGAACAGCGAGACGGCCAGACCCGAATCGAAGATCTTGGACGAAACGTTGTTCTCGCGCAGCTCGCGCAGGGCGTCGGCGACGATGTAGAGCGCCTTGAGCTCATCGGTGGTCTTGTCCCAGGTGTGCAGGAAATCGCTGCCGTACATGCCCTTAAAATCGAGGCCGTTCAGCTGCTCGACGAGCTCGGTAAACTTAGCGTCCATGTATGTGTCCTTTCCAAAGATGCGAATGATGGTAAATGGGTAGATGCGCTCCGGCATGCGCGTGTGGCTAGAACATGCAGAGCGCTATGACGAGGACCCGCTACCGTTGAGGAAGCATGGGAGATAACGACCGCGGGCCCCAAGTCAACAGGGGGTGCCGGGGACACAGGCTGCCCCCGGCTCAACAAAATCGAGGAATGGGACTAATCGATCTTGTTGTTGGTCAGACCGGCGCGGAACACGGTGGCGTCGCCATCGGCCTGGCTCGGATCGTAGAGATTCAGGGCAGCCACATACATGGCGGCAGCAGTGACCAGGTCGTCCTTGTAGGTGACCTCGTTGGGAGCGTGAGCCTGAGACTCGGCACCCGGGCCAAAGCCGACGCAGGGGATGCCATAGCGGCCCTGGATGGAAACGCAGTTCGTGGAGAAGGTCCACTTGTCGCACAGCGGACGACCGGTGCGCTTGTCCATGCTGGGCTCGCAGCCGATGCGCTCATCACCGAACATGGCCTTGTGGGCGTCGACGAGGGCCTTGACGTGCGGAGCGGTCTCCTTGTTGATCCACGTGGGGAAGTAAGCCTCGGTCTCGTAGACCTCGCCGGTCCAGGACGGACGGTCGTACATGTACATGGAGACCTTCACGTCGTCGCCGTACTTCTTGGCGGCCGGCAGGTTGCGGATCTCGTCCAGGCAGGACTCCCAGGTCTCACCGGCGGTCATACGACGGTCGATGGAGATGGCGCAGGAGTCAGCGACAGCGCAACGGCTGGGGCTGGTGTAGAAGATCTGGCTGACGGTGCAGGTGCCGCGGCCCAGGAAGCGGGCGTCCTCGAAGTGCTCGGGGTTGTACTTGGGGTCGAGCATCTTGACGAGACCCTTGATGTCGGTCGACTCGTCGCAGCCGTTGTTGTTGAGGGCGCGGACGTCGGCGATGATGTCGGCCATCTTGTAGATGGCGTTGTCGCCGCGGTCGGGAGCGGAGCCGTGGCAGGAGGTGCCGTGAACGTCGACGCGGATCTCCATACGGCCACGGTGACCACGATAGATGCCGCCGTCGGTGGGCTCGGTGGAAATGACGAACTCGGGCTTAATGCCGTCCTTGTTGTAGATGTACTGCCAGCACATGCCGTCGCAGTCCTCTTCCTGGACGGTACCGACGACCATGATCTTGTAGCCCTCGGGGATGAGGCCCATGTCCTTCATCATCTTGGCAGCATAGGTAGCAGAAGCCATGCCACCCTCCTGGTCGGAGCCGCCGCGGCCGTAGATGATCTCGTCGGTCTCGTAGCCCTCATAGGGATCGGCATCCCAGTTCTCGATGTTGCCGATGCCGACGGTGTCGATGTGGGAGTCGATGGCGATGATCTTGTCGCCCTCGCCCATAAAGCCCATGACGTTGCCCAGGCCGTCAACCTTGACCTCGTCATAGCCAAGGTTCTCCATCTCGGCCTTGATGCAGGCAACAACCTCGCCCTCCTCGCAGGACTCAGAGGGGTGCGAGATCATGGCGCGCAGGAAGCGAGTCATATCAGCACGATGGGACTCAGCAGCAGCCTTGATAGCGTCGAAATCGAGTTCTTTAGCCATTACAGTCAACCTTTCATTTGAAGGAA
>CAKUEZ010000163.1 GCA_934646965.1 uncultured Collinsella sp.
ACACCCGAGCGCCGCGCGCAGATGGAGGCCGCCGAGGAGTCGCGCGCGGTCTATCGCGCGTGGAATGCCGTGTGTTCGGGCACGCGCGAGGGGCGCCATGTGACGGGCCTGCGCTATCTGCCCGAGTCTAATGAGCTGCTGGTATATCTCGATTCGCCCTCATGGACGCAGGAGATGACGCTTTTGCGCGAGATCATCCGCGCACGCATGGAGCGTGCCGGGGCCCATGTGGACGGCCTGGTGTTTAAGACGACGGCTCCGGGGCATACGCCTCCCGCTGCCAAGGAGCGCCTGCGCCCGGCGACGACTGAGCGCCCGCCGGCTCCGCATGCTGATCTAGATGATGCCGAGCGTGAGGAAATTGAGCGCCAAGTGGCACCCATCGAAGACCAAAAACTGCGCGAGGCCCTCGAGAACGCCATGAGGGCCAGTGCCGAGTGGGCCAAGGGCGCACAAAGCAAAAAAGAGCCTTAAATCGCATCTGGTGGCCTTGTAGAGCCAAATACCCTCGTCCCCGAGGGTATTTTTTTACGATAAACTAGTAAGGCTGTACACATTTTCTTAACTGAAGGAGGACGTGTGGCAAACGAAAACGATTACGATGGCGGCGAGATTAAGATTCTCGAAGGTCTCGAGGCCGTTCGTAAGCGCCCGGGCATGTACATTGGCTCGACGAGCGCCAGCGGTCTGCATCACCTGGTGTGGGAGATCGTTGATAACTCCGTCGACGAGGCCATGGCCGGTTTCTGCACCGAGATCCAGGTGACGGTCCACGCCGACAACTCCATCACGGTCGTCGATAACGGGCGCGGCATCCCCGTCGACGAGCATCCTATCAAAAAGATCCCGACGCTCGAGGTCGTCATGACGATCCTGCACGCCGGCGGTAAGTTCGATAACTCGGCATACAAGGTCTCGGGCGGCCTGCACGGCGTGGGCATCTCCGTCGTCAACGCCCTGTCCAAGCGCGTGGTCGTACAGGTCCGCCGCGACGGCGGCGTCTACGAGATGGAATTCTCGCGCGGCAAGACTGTCAAGAAGATGGAGGTCGTGGGCACTTCGGAGACGACGGGCACCACCGTCACGTTCTGGCCCGATGATGAGATCTTCGAGACCTGCGTCTACGATTTCGATACGCTGCACAACCGTCTGCAAGAGACGGCGTTCCTCAATAAGAACCTCAAGATCGTGCTGACCGACGAGCGCGAGGCGACTCCCCACGTGGAGGAGTTTTGCTACGAGGGCGGCATCATCGACTTTGTCAAGTTTCTCAACGAGGGCAAGGACGTCCCCGAGGCCTTTAAGGAGCCCATCTACATTGAGGGCAAATCGGACCCGGACGCGCCTGTGACCAAGATGGGCGAGGTCGAGGTATCCCTGCAGTGGAATAGCGGTTACGGCGAGAACGTCATGTCGTTTGCCAACGACATCTACACCCCCGAGGGCGGCATGCACCTTGAGGGCTTCCGCACGGCGCTCACCCGCGTGATCAACGACTACGCCCGCAAGCAGAACCTGCTCAAGGAAAAAGATGCCAACCTGACCGGCGACGATGTGCGCGAGGGCCTTTCGGCCGTTATCTCGGTCAAGCTACCCGACCCTCAGTTTGAGGGTCAGACCAAGGCCAAGCTCGGTAGCTCCTACATGCGCGCGCTCACGCTCAAGATTGTGACCGATGGACTTGCCGATTACCTCGAGGAGCATCCCAGGCCCGCCCGCGAGATCGTCAAGAAGGCCCAGCAGGCCTGCAAGGCGCGCAACGCCGCCCGCAAGGCGCGCGAGGCGACCCGTCGCAAGAGTCTGCTCGAGACGGCGTCCCTGCCCGGCAAGCTCGCCGACTGCTCGGTGCGCGATGCCGAGCTGACCGAGCTCTTCATCGTAGAGGGTGACTCGGCAGGCGGTTCGGCCAAGGACGGCCGCCGCCGAGACATCCAGGCGATTCTGCCCCTGCGCGGCAAGATTTTGAACGTCGAGCGCGTTGGTGACCATCGCGCATTCTCGAGCGACACCATTCAATCGCTGATTACCGCTATCGGCTGTGGCGTTACGACGAGTGCCGGCGACGGCGGCGACTTCGATATCACCAAGGCGCGCTACCACAAGATCATCATCATGACCGATGCAGACGTCGACGGTGCACATATCCGCATCCTGCTGCTGACGTTCTTCTACAAGTACATGCGTCCGCTGATTGACGCCGGCTACGTTTACGTCGCCTGCCCGCCCATCTTTGGCATCAAGGTGCGCAACAAGATTCACTACGTGTATCCCAACGGCCGCCAGCCCGAAGACGAGATCCTGCGCGACACCATCCAGAGCCTGGGCCTGAACCCCGACGATAACGACGAGGACGGCAAGGCCAAGGACGGCAAGATCACCAAGAAGCGCAAGGGTTATACCGTCCAGCGCTACAAGGGCCTGGGCGAGATGGACCCCAAGCAGCTTGCCTCGACGACGATGGACCCCAAGACCCGCATCCTGCAGCGCGTGTCGATCGAGGACGCCGTGGTGGCGGACCGCGCCGTGCGCGAGCTGATGGGTTCCGAGGTCGGCTATCGCCGCGAATATATCGAGAAACACGCGCATGATGCTCGATTCCTGGATGCTTAAGAGGAGGTAACGTGGCAGACGATATTAACAACAACGAGGGTATGGACGAGGCCGGCGATGCCGGTATGCCCGATGATCTGAAGCGCTTGCTCGCCCGCGCCGAGCAGGGCGAGGACGGCGACCCCGATGCCTACAACCCCGATGCCGATGATGATGAGGAAGAGGACGACGACGGCGAGCTCGAGGAGAGCTTTGGCGAAGTCGACCGTGGCGCCTCGGCCGGCGAGGATATCAACGGCGGACAGCTCCAGATTTCGGAGTTCGGCCGCGAGATGAAGCAGTCGTTCATCGAGTACTCGATGTCGGTCATCACGGCGCGCGCCCTGCCGGATGTGCGCGACGGCTTAAAGCCGGTGCACCGCCGCATCCTATACGCGATGAACGAGAGCGGCATCTACCCCAACCGCCCGCACAAGAAGTCCGCTTGGACGGTCGGCGAAGTTATCGGTAAGTACCACCCGCACGGTGACTCCGCGGTCTATGAGGCCATGGTCCGCCTGGCGCAGTGGTTCTCCATGCGCACGCCGCTCATCGACGGTCACGGCAACTTCGGCAACATCGACGGCGACGGCGCCGCGGCCATGCGTTACACCGAGAGCCGCCTGGCAAAGCCCGCCATGGAGCTGCTGCGCGACCTGCAGAAGGATACCGTCGACTGGCAGCCCAACTACGACGAGTCGCTCGCCGAGCCCCAGGCGCTGCCTGCGCGCTTTCCTAACCTGCTGGTCAACGGCAGCCAGGGCATCGCCGTCGGTATGGCCACCAACATCGCCCCGCATAACCTCACCGAGGCGATCGAGGCCACGTGCTACCTGATCGACAACCCCGACGCCACCGTCGACGAGCTCATGCAGATCATGCCCGGTCCGGACTTCCCCACCGGCGCCATCATCATGGGCAGCGCCGGCATCAAGCAGAGCTACGAGACCGGCCGCGGCTCCATCACCGTGCGCGCCAAGGCCCATGTGGAGTCCACCAAGACTGGCCGCAGCCGTCTGGTCTTTACCGAGATTCCCTACATGGTCAACAAGGGCACCCTGCAGGAGAAGATTGCCCAGCTCGTCAACGACAAGCGCATCGAGGGCATCTCGGACATGCGCGACGAGTCCAACCAGAAGGGCATCCGTCTGGTCATTGAGCTCAAGAAGGGCGTCATTCCGCAGGTCGTGCTCAACAACCTGTACAAGTACACCTCGCTGCAGACGACCTTTGGCGC
>CAKUEZ010000164.1 GCA_934646965.1 uncultured Collinsella sp.
TGCGATTCCGTCAGCCTAGAGTTTCCCACCAAGCATATTTTCGATAGCGTGACGCTCGGCGTGGGCGAGGGCGACCGCATTGGTATTGTCGGCAAAAACGGCGACGGCAAGTCGACGCTGCTGAGCGTACTCGCGGGCACGCTGGAGCCCGACGATGGCCGCGTGACGCATCGCCGCGGCACGACGATCGGTCTGCTCGGCCAAAAGGATCAGCTGGCCGATACCGACACCGTGCATCATGCCGTCGTGGGCGACACGCCCGAGTACGAGTGGGCGTCGAGCCCTCGCACGCGTCAGATCCTTGCCGGCCTCATCAGCGATGTGCCCTGGGAGGGCACGGTGGGCGAGCTATCGGGCGGCCAGCGCCGCCGCGTGGACCTCGCGCGCCTGCTGATCGGCGACTACGACGTGCTCATGCTCGACGAGCCCACCAACCACCTGGACATGCGCACCATCAACTGGCTCGCGCGCCATCTTAAGGCCCGCTGGCAGCGCGGCCAGGGCGCCATGCTCGTGGTCACGCACGATCGCTGGTTCTTGGACGAGGTCTGCACCAGCATGTGGGAGGTCCACGACGGCCAGGTTGATCCCTTCGAGGGCGGCTACTCGGCATACATCCTGCAGCGCGTGGAGCGCGACCGCATGGCCGCCGTCACCGAGGAGCGCCGCCGCAACATGGCGCGCAAGGAGCTCGCATGGCTGAGCCGCGGCGCCCAGGCCCGTTCCACCAAGCCCAAGTTTCGCGTGGAGGCTGCTCGCGAGCTCATCGCCGACGTGCCGCCCGTGCGTGACGAGCTGGAGCTCAAGCGCCTGGCCGTGAGCCGCCTGGGCAAGCAGGTTATCGACGTCATTGACGTGGACGCCGGCTATGCGGACACCGACGGTGCTCCCAAGCAGGTGCTCTCCGACGTGACCTGGCTTATCGGCGCGGGCGACCGCTATGGTCTGCTGGGTGAAAACGGCGCCGGCAAGTCCACGCTGCTCGACGTGATCCAGGGCAAGATCGCACCCCTGCGCGGCCGCGTGAAAATTGGCCAGACGGTGCGCTTTGGCGTGCTGTCGCAGCAGCTCGAGGAGCTCGAACCCTTTATGGGCGACACGATCCGCGAGGTGCTGGGCAATTACAAGAAGTACTACATCATCGACGGCAAGGAGACCTCGCCCGAGAAGCTCTGCGAGCGGCTGGGCTTTACGACGCAGCAGCTTTGGAGCCGCATCGGCGACCTTTCGGGTGGCCAGCGCCGTCGCCTGTCGCTGCTGCTGACGATTCTGGACGAGCCCAACGTGCTCATCCTGGACGAGCCGGGCAACGACCTGGATACCGACATGCTGGCGATTGTCGAGGACCTGCTCGACGGCTGGCCCGGCACGCTGATTCTGGTGACGCACGACCGCTTTTTGATGGAGCGCGTGACCGACCAGCAGTGGGCGCTGCTCGACGGCCACCTGACGCACATGCCTGGCGGCGTGGACCAGTACCTGCGCCTGTGCAACGCCACCGCCGAGGGCGAGCCCGTTGGCGCGCCGAGCGCTAAGACCGGTACGTTCGACACCGGAGCGGCGGCAGCTGCGGCCGAGAAGCCCAAGTCGAGCGGCCAGCCCAACGGCCTTTCCAATGCCGAGCGCCAGAAGCTCCGTCGCGAGGTGAGCTCGCTCGAGCGCAAGATGGAGACCCAGCGCGCCCGCGTTGAGGAGGCCGAGGCCGCGATGGCCCAGGTCGACCCCACCAACTACACGGCGCTCGGCGAGCAGCAGGCAAAGATCGACGAGGCCCACGCCGCCATGGACGAGCTGGAGATGGCGTGGCTCGAGGCGAGCGAAAAGCTCGAGGGCGAGGAGTAGGCGAGGATGATCAAGGCCGCGTTTTTCGATATCGACGGCACGCTGCTGAGCTTTAAGACCCACCGGATTCCGGCGTCGGCGCAGCAGGCGCTCGACAGCTTTCACGAGCAGGGGATTGCGTGCGTGATCGCTACGGGCCGCCCGACCTACCAGATGCCGGATTGGCTGTTCGACCTGGGCTGGGATGCGTACATTACGCTCTCGGGCCAGCACTGCTTTGATGCCGAGGGCGTCTACCGCAGCTGCCCGATCGATCCGGCCGACGTCGCGGTGATCGTGGACCAGGTGGCGCAGGGACGCTACGATTCGCTGTGCATGCAGGGCGAGAACTCGTTTGTGAACCGCCTGTCCGAGCGCGTGGTGACAGCTGGCAGCAATGCGGGAATCGTCTACCACGAGGAGCCGTTTGAGCACGCCTTCGATGCGCCGGTCTACCAGTTCTGTGCCTTTGTGGACCCGGCTGACGAGCACATCGTGACCGATGCCGTGTCGCACTCGCTTACCACGCGCTGGTGCGATCTGTTCTGCGACATTATTCCGGCCAACGGTGGCAAGGACCTGGGCGTGGCAGCGACGCTCGAGCGCCTGGGCATCGACGCGAGCGAGGCGATTGCCTTTGGCGACGGCGAGAACGACCTGTCGATGTTCTCGGCAGTGGGCACGAGTGTTGCCATGGGTAACGCGCAGGAGACGGTGAAGGCCGCCGCGACCTACGTGACGACCGCCGTAGACGACGACGGAATCTACAACGCCGCCAAGCACTTCGGTCTGATCTAGCGGCAGGCCGGCGCCCGGCATTTGGGGACGTTCCTTTTCTGCCGGCAGCGGGGGACACTCCTTGCGGGGAGTGTCCCCATTTTGTTTTCGCTCCGCGCGTTTTGTGAAACACGGCTAACTTTTTAGGCAAAGTAGTAAGACGAGGGCAACTTTTGCGGTAAAGTAAGCCAAGGAAAGTATCCAAAGGCTAACTAGCAATCATCGCGAAAGGCGGCCCATGGCCCTACGTGAATCCGGAGAAGACTACCTCGAATCGATCTATGTTTTGTCGCAACGCCAGGGCATTGTGCGTTCGATTGACGTTGCGGAGTACCTCGGCGTAACCAAGGCGAGTGTATCCAAGGCCATGGCGACGTTGGAGAACAACGGCTACGTCGAGATGGGCAAACGCGACGTGCATCTGACGGAGCGTGGGCTAGAGGTCGCCCGCCAAATGTGGGAGCGCCACTGCTTTTTTGTGCAGCTGCTCGAGGATGCGGGCGTTTCGGCCGAAGTTGCCGCGCAGGAGGGCTGCCACATGGAGCATTGCCTGAGCGAGGAGAGCTTCGAGAAGCTGAGGGCGATGTTGAGCCGGGGCGAGGCGACGGACCCCGCAGCGGAATCCTAACGAACCCCCAGTAGCGCGGAGTTCGCGCAAAGCGCGAACCAGCGACCGGGATCAGTGACGCCAACAACTAAGTCCAATTCAGAAAAAGGAACCTCGCCAGACAGCGATGCCCAAGAACCGTCAGCAACGTTACCGCAGGCCGGGGCCGGGCTTGGTTTTGAAAACACTCCGCAGACCGGTGGGGCACCTTGTCCGCAGCTCCGCAGGAGCAGGACAAGGCGCCCCACATGGTCGAGGACGTTTTCAAAACCAAGCCCGGCCCCGGCCGGACAACGCTACAGGTTCTTGACACCCATCGCGCGCATGGCGTTCAGAATGGCGATGATCGCCACGCCTACGTCGCCGAACACGGCGAGCCACATGTTGGCAATGCCCAGTGCCGCAAGCACCAGAATCAGCAGCTTAATACCCAGCGCAAAGATGATGTTCTGCCAAACGATGGCCATGGTCTTGCGCGCCACGCGAATCGCGCGGGCGATGTTGGACGGCTTGTCGTCCATGAGCACGACGTCGGCGGCCTCAATCGCGGCGTCCGAACCCATGGCG
>CAKUEZ010000165.1 GCA_934646965.1 uncultured Collinsella sp.
GGTGCAAAGTAACCTGACCCCAATGCGCCACATGGTGCAAAGGGGTCAGGTTACTTTGCACCAATCGCGGCGATAAAGGTGCCGTTTACCGGATTGGTAAAGTGTTTATCATCGAGGTAGAAGGACGGTCGCTATACTTTCAAGAGATTGCGCGAATACTCGGAAGGAGCGAGATGGGCAACAAGGTTACTCTCAAGCAGATTGCCCAGGAGGTGGGGCTTTCCCCCTCGTCGGTCTCGCTTGTCCTTAACAACCGACCTTGCCGTATCTCGGAAGAAAACCGCAAGCGCATCAAGGAAGTTGCCGCACAAAACCATTATGTTCCCAACCAGATCGCGCGCAGCCTGGTCATGCGCGAATCGCGCACCCTGGGTCTTATTGTGCCCAATATCGAGAGCCGCTTTTTTGCCTCGCTCGCCGGCAGTCTAGAGAAACGCTGCCGCGAGGACGGCTATGCACTCTTTATTACCAGCTCGGGTGGAAGTGCCGAGGACGATCTTGAGCTGCTGCGTCAGTTGGTGACGCGCGGCGTCGATGGTGTGTTCCTGGTTGTGGGCGACGAGTTCTCGGACGACCGCGCTCTGCGCGAGGAAGTCAGCCACCTGCCCATTCCGGCCGTGATGGTTGACCGCGCCATTGAGGGACTTGAGTGCGACAAGGTGATGTTCGATCACGAGATGGGTGGCTATATGGCCACGCGCTATCTGATTGAACAGGGTCACCGCCGTATTGCCTGCTTGGTTAACGCGCGCCGTTCCAATACGGGTCGTAAGCGTCTTGCCGGCTATGAGCGCGCCCTGCGCGAAGTGGGCCTGCCCATCGACGCGCGCCTGGAGTTTGAGAGCGAGTATTACATTCCGAGCGCCTACGAGGCATCGGAGGCGGTGCTGGCGACCGACGCCACCGCCGTCTTTGCAAGCTCGGATAACATTGCGCTGGGCCTACTTAAACGCCTGCACGAGATGGGGAAGAGTATTCCGGGCGATATCTCGGTCGTAAGCTATGACAACTCGGCAGCCGACGTTCTCTTTGAGCCGGCGTTGACCGCGATCGAGCAGGACCCCGGCGTGCTTGCCGAACACGCTTTTGGCTGCATGTCCAAGCGCCTTGCCGGTAAGGGTGGCAGGCGTGCCGAAGAGGTCGTTTTGGAGCCTGCGCTCATCGTAAAGGGCAGCGTGCTCGAGCTTACTAAACACAACTAAACACGTTTACCAATTCGCATAAAGTGAATGTGGAGCGCCTGTGATAGACGATATCGCAGGTGAAGGTCTGGTTTTGCTGGCCTGTGAAAGGGATAACGATGATAAAACGTTTTTTCACCATGATAAAACGTTTTAGCAAATATACTAGTCCCAATGAAAGGTTGCCGTATCGGAGGGTGACCGTGCAGCGAAGGGACATAAACAATGGCTAAAACACTGGGAACGCCGTGGCAAAAACTGGGACACGAGGTTCCGGCTTCCGAGCTCGAGGGTGTCGATCTGTATTGGCGCGCTTCGAACTACCTGTCCGTCGGCCAGATCTACCTTCGCTCCAACCCGCTGATGCGTACCGACTTTGTGGACGAGAAGACCGGTGAGACGCGTGACTTTGGCCGCCCCGACGTTAAGCACCGCCTGGTTGGCCACTGGGGCACCACGCCCGGCATTAACTTCCTGTTCGGCCACGTCAATCGCCTCATCGCCGATCACAGCCAGAACGCCATCTTCCTGATGGGGCCTGGTCACGGCGGTCCCGCCGGTACCGCCCAGTCGCTGCTCGACGGCACCTACCGCGAGATCCGTCCCGACATCACCGATGACGAGGCCGGCCTGCAGAAGTTCTTCCGCCAGTTCTCCTACCCCGGCGGCATTCCGAGCCACTTTGCGCCCGAGACGCCCGGCTCCATTCACGAGGGCGGCGAGCTCGGCTACACGCTCAGCCATGCCTACGGCGCCGTCATGGACAACCCGAGCCTGCTGGCCGTGGCCGTGGTGGGCGACGGTGAGTCCGAGACCGGCCCGCTTGCCACCTCTTGGCAGTCCAACAAGCTCGTGAATCCGGCAACCGACGGTATCGTCCTGCCGATCCTGCACCTCAACGGCTACAAGATCGCCAACCCCACCATCCTTGCCCGCGTGTCCGACGAGGAGCTCACCAAGTTCTTCGAGGGCATGGGTTATAAGCCGCACTTCTTTGTCGCCGGCTTTGACGACGAGAGCCACGCGAGCATCCACGAGCGTTTCGCCGCCCTGTTTGAGCAGGTCTTCGATGAGATCTGCGATATCAAGGCCACCGCTCAGGCCCAGGCTGCCGCGGGCGAGACCGTTGTTCGTCCGGCCTACCCCATGGTCGTGTTCCGCACGCCCAAGGGCTGGACCTGCCCCAAGCAGATCGACGGCAAGAAGACCGAGGACTCCTGGCGTGCACACCAGGTGCCGCTAGCGAGCGCCAAGGACACCCATGAGCACTTCCGCGTGCTGCGCGAGTGGCTGCGTTCCTACAAGCCCGAGGAGCTCTTTACGCCCGAGGGCCAGGTGCGCCCCGAGGTGACGGCCTTTATGCCGACCGGCGAGCTGCGCATTGGCGCCAACCCCAACGCTAACGGCGGCAAGGTGCGCCGCGAGCTTGAGCTGCCCGATGTCCACGCTCACGAGATTCCCGTTGCAGAGAAGGGCCACGGCTGGGGCTCCACTGAGGCCGCCCGCGTCTTTGGTGAGTACACCGCCGACGTCCTGGCCAAGAACATGGACGATTTCCGCATCTTTGGCCCCGACGAGACCGCGTCCAACCGCCTGCAGGCTGCCTACAAGGTGACCAAGAAGCAGTGGGACGCCGGCTTCTACGAGGACGAAGCCAACGACGAGCTGCTTGCCGGCTCCGGCAAGGTCGTCGAGCAGCTGTCCGAGCACCAGTGCGAGGGCTTCCTCGAGGCTTACGTGCTCACCGGCCGCTCCGGCGTGTGGAGCTCCTACGAGAGCTTCGTTCACGTGGTCGATTCCATGGTCAACCAGCACTGCAAGTGGCTCGAGGCCACCAAGCGTGAGATTCCGTGGCGAGCCCCCATCAGCGGCCTCAACATTCTGCTGTCGAGCCACGTCTGGCGCCAGGACCACAACGGCTTCTCTCACCAGGACCCCGGCTTTATCGACCTGCTGCTTAACAAGGCCAACGATACGCATATCGTAAACGCCTACTACCCGGCAGACGCCAACATGGCCCTTGCCGTGGCCGAGCGCGTCTATCAGTCCACCGACTGCGTCAACGCCATCTTCTGCGGCAAGCAGCCCGCCCCGACCTTCCAGACGGTCGACGAGGCCAAGGCTGAGCTCTCCGAGGGCGTCGCGACCTGGGAGTGGGCATCGACCGCCGACTCGCTCGCCGAGGCCGACGTCGTCGTCGCTACCTGCGGTGACGTGCCGACCCTCGAGGCCCTGGCTGCAACCGACATGCTGCGCGAGCTGGGTATCAAGGTTTGGTTCGTCAACGTGGTCGACCTGCTCAAGATCCAGAACGTCTGCGAGAACGACCAGGCCATTAGCGACGAGCGCTGGGCTGAGCTCTTCGGCTGCGGCGAGAAGCCCGTCCTCTTCGCGTTCCACGCCTATGCCGGCACGATTCGCCGTCTGATCTGGAACCGCCCCGGCCACGACGCCTTCCGCGTCCACGGCTACGAGGAGAAGGGCTCCACGACCACGCCGTTCGACATGCTGCGCCTGAACAACATGGACCGCTGGGCCCTGGCTGCCG
>CAKUEZ010000166.1 GCA_934646965.1 uncultured Collinsella sp.
GGTTATGAGCCCGGCGAGCTACCAGACTGCTCCACCCCGCAATGTCTGGGCGCCTCATGTGCGCAAGAAAGAATACTACGCGGGAGTTCGGTAAACGGCAAGCAAAATCTCGTAGAGCATAATTCCTTCATATTTATATCTTTCAGCCCATGTGTCCCCGTAAACGAATCGCAGCCCAACGCCGGCAGCGCGTATACAATGGTGCGCGTCCTTTTACGCCAAAACCGGGAGTAGACATGCTGCTCGCTATCGATATGGGAAACACGCAGACGGCCATGGGCCTGTTTGACGGAGACGAGCTGGTGCAGTCGTGGCGCATGCCCACCGACCGCTCCTTTACCGCCGACGAGATTCACGTGCGTCTGATGGGCTTCTTTAAGATGTACGACCTCTCGCTCGATACGGTCGACGCGATCGCCTTTGCCGGCGTGGTGCCGCAGCTCTCGCGTGAGTGGCACGCCGTTGCCGATCGCATCGCAGCAGACGCTATCGTCATCGGCCCGCAGACGGCGGCCGTGACCAAGCTGCGCGCGGCGCGCCCCCAGGCCGTGGGTGCGGACCGCATCGCCAACGCCGTCGCGGCCGAGACCTTCTACGGCGCTCCGGCGATCGTGGTGGACTTTGGCACCGCGACCAATATCGACGTTATCGACGAGGACGGTTACTACATTGGCGGAGCGATCGCGCCGGGCATCCGCATTTCGATGGACGCGCTTGCCGCCCGCGCGGCCAAGCTCGCCAGCGTTCCGCTCGAGGCGCCCGAGCACGCCATCGGTCGCGATACCGAGGAGTGCATCAAGGTCGGCGCCGTGACGGGCGCCGCAGCTATGGCCGAGGGCCTGGTCGCGCGCATGAAACGCGAGCTGGGGCGCGAGGACGCCACCGTCATCGCCACGGGCGGCCTCGCCAGCATCGTCGCCGATTCGACCGACGCCTTCGACGTGGTCGACGGCCAACTCACCATCAAAGGCATCTGCGAAATCTACCGCCGCATGCAGGAGCTGGGATAGGGCAAGGGCCGGGCTGGATGCACCAGCTCGCAGCAACCACCCGCCAATCCTATTCCTCAAAACTGAATTATTTTCAGTTTTGAGGAATAGGAGCGAGGCAACCCCCGTCACGCAAGAAGCCCTTCCCGGCGCTGACCGAGGAGGGCTTCGTTGTCATCGTTATCTTTGCGAGCGGACCCGTACTACAGTCCGCGGATGCGCACGGCCTCGGGCGGAAACTCTTGCTCGCCGGCGTCGGTCTTGATGGTCGCTCGACCCCAGATGTCCAGGCCCGCAAACACACCGACTGCAAGCGGCAGGCCGTTGGGCGACACCGCCGCAACCTGACGGCCCAGCAGCGGCACCATGTCGAAATACTCACCCAGCACCGGAGCCAGCGGGCCGGCAGCGCTCTGCGGCGTGTTCGCAACGACCGCCCAGGCGTCCACGCGGGCGAGCAGGGCGGCGGCCAGCGCCTCAACCAGCGCCTCATCGGCCATGTCCACGTCAAGCTCGCTCAGGGCCGCACGCTCGATATCCACCGTCACCGCGGCAAACATGCCCGCGGCGCCGGCACCGCCGTTAACGGCAACGCTCGCAAGTGACGTCTCAAATGCGGGCGCGCCGCACACGATGTCGCTCGGCCACTGGATGCCCACCTTGCCGGCAAGCCCCAGGCCCGGCGTCGAAGCCGTGCCCACAAGTGCATCCATCATGCCCATCGCCGCCACAAACGGCAGACCATGGAAGGCATGCATGTTCACATCCGGGCGCACGACCAGCGAAAACGTCAGCGACGCATCACCCGCGCTCCATGCGCACCAGCCCGCGGACACGCCCTTGCGGCCCGCGTCGCGCGCGGCATCGAGCTCGGTTCCGGCGGCAACGGTATTCATTTCAATCATCTACATACGCCCCAATTCGCCCACGATATGGCCCACGCGCTCCTCGGGCTCCTTGACCTCGACACCGTTGTAGCGGAAGAACCGCGCCGGGTCGTGCATCAGGTCCTCGAGCGGCACCAGCACAAAGTCGCGCTCGCCAATGAGCGGATGCGGCAGACGCAGCTTTTTGCCGCCGTGGGTCTCGCCGTCCATCCACAGCAGGTCCAGGTCGATGGTGCGCGGACCGTTTGCCTTGGCCTTTTTGGAACGGTCGCGACCCAGCTCGGCCTCGATCTTCATGAGCTCGTCGAGCAGCACCAGCGGCGCCAGCTCGGTCTTGATCTCGATGACGGCGTTGGCAAACGCGTCCTGGCGCGTCTCGTATGCCGGCTCGCTCTCATAGATGCGTGAGCAGTTGGACACGCAGGTGAGCGGGATCTCGGCAATCATGTCGCGCGCGGCGCGGATGTTGTCGCAGCGATGCCCCAGGTTGGAGCCCACGGCCACAAACGCGCGGCGCGGCTGCGGCTTGGCGACCGACCAGTAGCCATTCAGGAACTGCGCAAAGCCCGCGACATCGTGCACGCGCACGATATTGGCACCGGCCTGGATAGCGCCCAGGCACACACCAAACGTGGCGGCATCGCGCGCAGCGGCCTCAGTCACGCCCGAGACAGCGCCCACAAAACGCTTTCGCGACACGGCGCACATGAGCGGATAGCCCAGCGACGCCATCTTGGCGGTCTCGCGCTGGATGACGATGTCCTCGTTGGCCGTCTTGCCAAAACCAGGGCCGGGATCGATGCAGATGCGGTCGCGCGATACGCCGGCATGGATGAGCGTGCGAGCCTGGTCGGACAGAAAGCCCATGACGCGGCGCATGATGGGCGCCGAATCGGGCAGGGTAAAGCGGCGGAGCTGCGAGGTGGGCACGTAGGCCTCCTCGCGGCGGGCACTGCGGCGCATCATGGCTGCCAGGTGGTCATTGGGCTCCGATACGGCTTCGGTAGCTGCGGGGGTGGTCTCGGGCGCGGCGGCGGCAGTCTCGGCGGCAGCAGCCTGCTCGGCGGCAGGCGCTTCCTGCTCGGCTGCGGACACGGACGCGGGCTCCGGATCGCCAAATGGCAGCGAGGGTTGCACCACACCGCCCGGAAGCTTGGCCTCTGCCTTGGGTTCGCCCAGCAACTTGCCGCGACGGCGACGGGCCGGCTTCTCGGCCTCGCGCGCGGCCTCAGCAGCCGCTTCGCGCGCCTTCTCGGCAACAAACGCAGCCGCCGAGGTATCCAGCTGCACCGTCGCGTGCGTGCGAGCGGGCGCGGCGACCTCGCCGGCGTGCATCACGATGACGCCGCAAGTGCTCGTCTTAACAAACTCGACCATCTTGGGGTCGGTGAAGCCAGTCACATCGTTGACGATCGAGGCGCCGCAGCGCACGGCCGCCTTGGCAACCGCCACGTGACGCGTGTCGATCGAGACGATGGCGCCCTCTTTGGCCAGCGCGCGCACCACGGGCAGCACGCGGCGCGCCTCCTCGTCGGGATTGACCGGGGTAAAGCCGGGGCGTGTGGACTCGCCGCCCACGTCGATGATGTCGGCGCCGGCGTCAAGCATCGCCAGGCCATACTCGATAGCGGCGTCCGGGTCGAAGTGCTCCCCGCCGTCGCTAAACGAATCGGGCGTCACGTTGAGGACGCCCATGATGCGCGGACGGTCAAAGCTGAGCTCGTACTTTCCGCACCGCCATGTCTTGCTGTCGTTCGCCATGAACATCCTCCTAAAATGCCCGCGCCGCCGCGC
>CAKUEZ010000167.1 GCA_934646965.1 uncultured Collinsella sp.
CCGTGAAAGAGGAGCGCCGCGTACTTTGGTACGCAAGCGACGGTTTGAACGGCAAGATCGGGTGCCTGGGTGCCGCAGATTCCGAGCGACAAGCCTGACGACGCGTACTTTGGTACGCGAGGAGGGTTGGAGACGGAAGGTGCGGTGCCTGGGAAAGCCGCGCGGCCTAGATCGTCTCCAAGAAGGCCTCAATGCGGGTCTGCAGCTGGCCTGCGTCCTCGCCGGCGTAGTCGGTCGTGATATGCATAAACGGAATGCCGGCTTCCTCGGCGGCCTTCTCCACGGCGAAGGACTCCATCTCGTAGAGCGTGCAGAACTGCAGGGCCACGTCGACGATGCCGTCGGCATGCAGGTCGCGCGCCATCTGGACGATGTCCTTCATACGCTGGTCGTTGGGGGTAAAGACGGCGCAGTTGATCTTAAAGTAGCGCTCGGCGATGGCGTCGAGCATCTCGTCGACCGTCTCGCCGGACTCGTCGACCAGGTCCTTGTAGTAGCGCGAACCCGTGCAGGACTCCTCGCCCACCACGATGCCGCCAGCCTTCTCGATCAGGTTGAACAGCTTCCAGTTGGGCACGGCCATGGGCGTGCCGGTGTACAGGATGCGCTTGGTGCCCTTGGGCGCCACGCCCTCACCATTGGCGGCGCGCTCCTCGCACTCGGCAGCCATGTCGTTGATGGCGCCGGTCAGGCGCGGCGTGTCGTCCATAAAGGCAGCCTGCACGGTCAGCAGGCTATCGAGGCCGCTGATGGGCGCCGGGTCGGCGGCACGGGTCGCAGCCAGACGCTGCAGGGCGCGGCGCTTCTCGTTAACGGCGTGGATGGCAGCCTTCAGGCGCTCGGGCGTGATCTTGACGCCGCACTCTTCCTCGATCTTGGCAGCGAGCTTTTTGACCTCGGCCTTCCAGGTCACGAGCGTCGACTCGTCGTGCACGTTGGGGATATCCATGACGTACATGTTCTTTTGCGTGGCAAAGAACTCATAGGCCTTCTTCTTGCCGTCGCAAGTGTTCTCGCCGACTACCAGGTCGCTCGACTCGATGTAGGGGCAGACCTCGCCCAGCTTAAAGCCAGCAAAGCTCTTAATGAGCGGGCAGGTGTTGCGCGGCAGATGCTCCTCGACCTTATCCGTTGCCCAGTCGGCACCAGAGCACAGGCCCACGGGAATACCATCGCACGCAAGCACGATTTCCTCGGGCACATAGACACAGAACGATCCGACGATCTTGGTGGCCTCGCCGGCCTCCTTCTTGTCGAGCATCTCCTTAATACGGCCGCTATGAATGTTGGTGGCAACAAAATCCAGGTAGGACGTGGACTTGGGGCGATTGTTCTGCGTCAGGAACATATCCCCGTACATTTGGCCCACGGCACCCAGCAGCATGTCGTGGTCGGCAAGATTCATGCCGAGGCTCTCCCACATCGGATGGAAATCGAATTCTTCAGCCATGGCGGTTCCCCTCTCGAACCAAAAATGAATAGCTACGGTATTGCTGC
Organism: uncultured Collinsella sp.; assembly: GCA_934646965.1. Taxonomy (GTDB): domain Bacteria; phylum Actinomycetota; class Coriobacteriia; order Coriobacteriales; family Coriobacteriaceae; genus Collinsella. The sequence goes on from CAKUEZ010000167.1 coordinate 1,498, forward strand.
ACGGTGGGTGGCGAAAACCCGGCCGTGCTTAAACCCGGAATTTTGGGGAACCTGCTTTGCGGTTGATGATTTAGTTGTGCGTCGTCTCTCCCGGAGCCGTAAACATACCTGCTCATATGCGGCTCCGAGCCATATAGAGGGCGCGCGCGGCAACGCGACGCGAATATGTCTTCTGCGGCATCGGCGCGCCCTCCTTTTCTCGTCGAAGGTAACTATATCAACGGTCGTCGTCCAGACGAATACCGCCGACACGCGTACGACAGCATCGGGATGCGAGTATCTCGCTGACTGATAAATAATTATCAGATTAATAAGGTTTTGTCATCCCCGATTCGGCGAATGGCAGCCCGTTAAGGACCCGGACGGCCAAGGAACCAATCCCCCGACCATACCGCACACCGCGCTATCGGCAAACCAGATGAATCCTGCTCGCGTCGAAATGCATGCGCAGGGTCTCCCCCGCCTGCGGCAACTCCTCGACAGGCACACTCACCTTGTTGACCTTCCACTGCAGGCGCGTCGGTGCGTCGGCACGTGGCACATCCAGCAGCACCAAGCGCTCAAAACGCGAATCGCTCACGCGGGCCACGTGCAGGTCGTAGCTGTTGCGACCACGCTCGGCACGGTTGTCCACATGGAAGTAGCTCGCACGAATGCCCAGGCATGCCACATCGTCGGGCACCTCGCGGCCCACATTGAAGGTCATGCCCCAGTCCAGGGCTTCAACTTCCTGAGGCCCGATCTTGCGCGCACGGCTCGTGTTTTTGCAGCCCGTCAGGCGCAGCGCGGCTAAGGTCTGCGGCCGGCGGACCACGTCCTCGACGGAACCGATCTCCTCCACATGCCCGTTGTGCATCACACAGATGCGCTCGCACAGGCGACATGCCTCATCGATATCGTGGCTCACGTACAGCACAGTGCGGTTGCAGATATCGAACAGGTCGAGCATGTTTTGCTCAAGCGCGCTCTTGAGATACGCATCGAGTGCGCTCATGGGCTCGTCGAACATGAAGATGCCCGGGTGCGCCGCCACCATGCGGGCAAGCGCCACACGCTGCTGCTGGCCGCCCGAAAGTCGCGCGGGATAGCGGTCGGCAAAGTCGGCCAGGCCAAAGATACCCAGATAGCGTTCGGCAAGCTTTTTGCGCGCTGCGGCGTCGCCGGCATCCTCAACGCCGGCACAAACGTTATCGGCCACCGTCATATTGGGAAACAGCTGATAGTTTTGGAACAGCAGGGCGCACTTGCGTTCCTGGGGCGACAAGTTGATGCCCGCGGCAGAGTCGAAGAAGGTCACGCCATTGACGAGGATCTTGCCCTCATCGGGCGTCTCCACGCCGGCGATGCAGCGCAAGGTACAGCTCTTACCGCATCCGGAGGCGCCAAGCAGCGCCACCCGCTCCTCGCCGGCTTCCAGCTGAATGTCGAGGGTAAAGCCGGGATAACGCTTTTTGATATCCAGAACGAGCGACATGGCCTATCGACCTCCCTTCGCGACCGCGTCGTCACGCATAAGCTCGGCCAACGCCTCGCGATCGATACGTAGGGCATCGCCGCCGACGGGGTCGAGCGAATCGCCCTGACCGACAAGCTCCTTGGCCTGTTTGCGCTCCGCGCGGGAGAGACCCCGCTCGCGGTACTTTTGCGAATGCGCCGTGTACATGTTGATGAATAGGATGACCAAGAAGCTAAAGACGATCACGACGACGACCCAAAAGAGCGCCACCGACGTATTGCCGCCCATCCACTCAAAGTAGATGGCGATGGGAATGGTCTGCGTAATGCCGGCATAGTTGCCCGCGAAGAACAGCGTGCAGCCAAACTCGCCCATGGCGCGGGCAAAGGCGAGCACCGTGCCGGCGGCAATAGAGGGCCAGCCGAGAGGCATCATGAGCTTGGTAAAGATGCGTCGCTCGGACCAGCCCAGCGTGCGCGCTGCATCGAGCATCTGCGTGTCGAGGCTCTCGAAGGCGCCGAGTGCCGTACGATAGACGAGCGGGAACGACACCACCACGGCAGAGATCACCGCCGCGGGCCACGTAAAGACAATCGAGATGCCGTGCGCGATCAGCCACTGGCCCACCCCGGTCGAGCGGCCGAACAGCAT
>CAKUEZ010000168.1 GCA_934646965.1 uncultured Collinsella sp.
ACCTCCGCCGCGGCGGACAGGTATTCCTTTTGCATATAGAGTCCCCTCCTGGGATTCGGGCCACTCAGCAGATTGATGCCCGATCATAATTCCCAGGAGAAGGGCAAGGGCTCATCAAGGCTGCCGTGCTGAGCGGCAGTTGATAGTGGAGCTATGGTACCCCAAAGCGACGCGTCTAGCCAAAACATTCCATTTGGAAATACGGCATGGACGCAACGGTGCAGACGGTGTGATGCTCAAAGTGCTAAAACGTTTTTTCTTCGCCACATCGTCCAACTGAAATATCTCCCAGATAACAGCGGTAAGAGCGGTTGGTAAAAGTTTTTCCTTTAGCCTTTTTGGAGTAAAAAATGAACTTCTTAATCGGCGTACGGTCGATTTTTAGGGGTATTCGGTCGGCAATTCGTTATAATCTTCTCGGTTTTATTTCTTATGGTTTATCTATCAGCGCAAGACGATGTCAGATGGAGGTCTGAATGTACAAGCGCACCAAGATTGTATGCACCATGGGTCCCGCCTGCGATAGCGACGAGACCATCCGCGAGATGATCAAGGCGGGCATGAACGTCGCCCGTTTTAACTTCTCGCACGGCTCCTACGACGAGCACCACGGCCGTATCGAGCGCGTCCGTCGTATTTCCAAGGAGCTCGGTATGCCCGTCGGCATCCTGCTCGACACCAAGGGCCCCGAGGTCCGCACCGGCCTTCTGGTCGACGGCAAGAAGGTTGCCGTCAAGACCGGCGACAAGATCGTCGTCACCGCTCAGCCCACGTCCGAGGATTTCCACGGCACCTCTGAGCACATCTCCCTCGACTACTTGGCTCTGCCCTCCGAGGTCGAGAAGGGTTCCCTCATCCTGATCGACGACGGTCTGGTTGCCCTCGAGGTCGAGTCCGTCGACGGCCAGGACATGACCTGCGTCGTTAAGAACGACGGCCTGATCGGCGAGCGCAAGGGCGTCAACATGCCCAACGTCAACATCTCGCTGCCCGCCATCACCGAGCGCGACCGTCAGGACATCCTCTTTGGCCTGACCGAGAACATCGACTACATCGCCGCTTCCTTCATCCGTGACGGCGAGTCCGTCCGTGGCATCCGCGAGCTTTGCCGCGAGAACGGTGGCGAGCACGTGACGATCTTCCCGAAGATCGAGTGCGCCCTGGGCGTCGAGAACTTCGACGAGATCCTCGAGGCTTCCGACGGCATCATGGTTGCCCGTGGCGACCTGGGCATCGAGATCAAGCCCGAGCTCGTTCCGCACATCCAGAAGGAGATCATCGCCAAGTGCAACGCGGCCTACAAGCCCGTCATCACCGCTACGCAGATGCTCGACTCCATGCAGCAGAACCCGCGCCCGACGCGCGCCGAGGTTGCCGACGTCGCTAACGCCATTTACGACGGCACCGACGCCGTCATGCTGTCCGGCGAGTCCGCTGCCGGTAAGTACCCGGTCGAGGCCGTCAAGATGCAGGCCAGCATCGCCCTGGAGACCGAGAAGTACCTCCCGGCCCACGCTCCGCTCGAGGTTCCGGCTGACGCTCACGGCACCCGCGTTGTCAACAACGTTGTGGGCATGTCCGCTGTGAACATGGCCACCACCGTTGGCGCCAAGTGCATCACCGTGCCGACGACCACCGGCCGTACCGCTCGCTTGATTTCGCACTTCCGTCCCAACATGCCGATTTGCGCATTCTCCCGCCACGAGTGGGCTGTCCAGCAGATGATCATGTACTGGGGCGTTATCCCGCACCAGGCCGAGATCACCCAGGGCACCGTCAACGGCACGATCGTTAAGGCGATCGAGACCGCTAAGGAGCTCGGCTACGTCGAGGCTGGCGATCTGACCGTCGCTACCGCCGGCGATCCCCGCATGAGCGTCCAGCTCGAGGACAAGGTCTCCTCGACCAACGTCGCTTACGTCGCTCAGGTGCGCTAAATCGCACTTGCAAGCAGACTTGCATTGCAAAGGGCCCGGAAGGCTTCGCCTTCCGGGCCCTTTTTCTGTATGTCGATGCCGGGGCACGGCAAAACACGCGCCCATTTCTTTACCAAAAGCACAAAATCCGCCCTTCAAGGCCCGAAACGAGCGTTCCGAGCATCAATTGTGTCCGTCCGGTGGCGAACCCGCACCCCGACCAAGACTGCTAAATCGTTTTAGCAAAGCCTAATCCGATCGCGTTTTCGGAAGTGCGGGGAAAATTCGCTGACCTCTGAGCACAAGCCCTTTTATTTCAACAAAACCCCTGATAAAGTTGGCTCAAATACCGCCTGTGCTTAGCCTGCTTCTCTTTTTCCCCGCACTTCCGAAACCAGTAGCATTTTCAAGCTCAAACAACGCTCAAACGATCGGATTGCTATGTCATTTCTTGCCTGCGGACCCACGGCCTTCAAGTACTATCGCATCCCGCCTCAAATACTAGGGCTCTATCCGGCAATCCTGCCGCCCGACCATGCCCATCGCTTGGTGCATTACTCTCAGCAGCCAGTATTTAAAGACCTGCTTGGCAAGCCCATTTGGAGATTTGTAAGCGCCCGCGGCAATCGCTTTAACGGAAAACTATTCCACAGCCGCTTGCTGACCCAAGAGCCACCTCCTGGGTCGTTTAGGCAGACTGAGCATGGGTTTGATGTCACGTCGCCGGAGTTTACGCTGCTCAACCTTGCTACGCAGGTCTCACGTAACCAATTACTCATGGCCTGTTACGAGATGTGCGGCTCCTTTGCAGTATTTAAGCCCTGCGAGCGAACGCGGCAACAACTCGATGAAGCCATCTTGCTTAAGCTCATTCCACCCAACTGCGGTTGGGAACGGATCCAAGACGTCAATGGCAAAGGCACCAACCTATGGAAGCGCACACCGCTCCTTGCCGCGGCGGATATCGCTGCGTTCGCCAAGCAGGCCGCAGGCCTGCGCGGCGTCAAGCAGCTTCGTTGGGCGGTCGAGCACATGACGGGGCAGACCGCCTCGCCCTTCGAGGTGCAAACCTCCATGCTCGTCTCACTTCCCCGCGATGAAGGCGGACTGGGCATCAATATCGCAAACAACGTCCGCATCCCACTCAGCGACGCCGCGCGCTCGCTGTATGACAAAACCTGTTGCTATGCCGATATCCTCATCGAGAGCGCTACCGACAGCATTGGCGTCATCCTGGAATGCCAAGGCCGCTCCGCTCATGACAACGAAGCCGCAAGCCTCTCCGATGCCGAGCGCGCCACCGCCCTCGCAAGCATGGGCTACGACGTTATCCAGATCACCTACGATCAAATCAAAGACACAAAGAGCTTTAACAACATCGCTGAGCTCATCCATAAAAAGGCGGGACTCCCCTATGCGCCGAAGACCAAACAAGAACGCGCCGCCGAAGATGCCCTTCGACGGGAGCTATTGGTCGATTGGGATGAGCTGTTCGCCGTCAAGCCAACCAGCTAGCAGCTGGCGATCAGAGGAACCGCGGGCGCATCAGGAGCGGCGACGCGCTCGGCGAAGCCGGTTTCGGTCAGTTCGACGACCTCGGCAAACGTCGCGTCAAAGAACTCCTCGGTCAACAGGCGATATGGCGGATGATCGGGCTCGCCAGGGTTTTCGCGCACAA
>CAKUEZ010000169.1 GCA_934646965.1 uncultured Collinsella sp.
CGGTGCCGAAAAGCTCGGAAGTGATCATTTGGTTCCTAACATCGAGGTATTTCGGACAAACTGTAGCGCGAACAGGCAAGATTATCACTACACCCCACTAAAGCAGGGGGCATTTTTCTCAAAAAAGTGATGATTGGAGCTGTGCGGGCGTTCATTTTTGACGCGCACGAGTCTGATACAATTTGTTCGTTACTGTTTGAATGATATGCGCGCAAAGAACGGCGAGGATTCATCGTGATTAAGGCAGAGCGACAGGATAAGGTTCGGCAGCTGCTCGAGGAACAGGGAACGGTTTCGGTCAAGGAGATTTCTGATGCATTAGGCGTCTCGGATATGACGATTCGCCGCGACCTTGAGGAACTTGCGAGCCTGGGCGAGATCGAGCGTGTGCACGGCGGCGCCCGCAGTGCGCAGGGTCGCCCCCACGCTATGCTGCGCCACGAGTACTCGCACAGCGAAAAGCGCACTAAGCATGCCGAGGAAAAGCTGCAGATTGCGCGCCGCGCTGTTGAGCTCATCGAGGAGGGCTCGACCATCTTTTTGGGTACGGGCACCACGGTTGAGCAGATGGCCTCGATACTTCCGGCGTGCCGCCTGCGCATCGTGACCAACTCGCTTTCGGTGTTTAACCTGCTCGAGGCGCGCGAGGACTGCGACCTGTGCCTGGTAGGCGGCATGTACCGTCGCCGCACCGCTGCTTTTGTGGGACCAACGGCCGAGGATACCCTGCGTGCGCTGGGTATCGACGCTGCGTTTATCGGCGCCAACGGCATCTTGGACGGTGACGTATCTACGTCCAACATGGACGAGGGCCGTATCCAGCAGCTCGCCTTTAGCAAGGCCGACTCGCGCTATCTGATCGCCGATTCCAGCAAGATCGGCAAGCGCGACTTCTACACCTTCTGCCGCCTGGACAGTTTGGACGCCGTGGTGTGCGAGCCGAGCATCGCCGCTGAGGACCGCGCCGCCATCGAGGAGCACACGCAGGTCATCTGCTAACTAGCGCAGCAGGCGATACTTCTGTCCCCTGCCGGTGCCTTCAACTGTCGCCAGGCCTGTCTCAACGAGTTTTTTGAGGATGCGAAGCAGCTTCGAGCGACTAAAGGTAACTTTGGCCGCAAGCTCGCTTGTCGATTGAGGGTGTACTCCACTCAGCAGTCCGAATACGGTAAGTTCGTCGCCTTCGAGCCCGGGGTTATCCATGAGTAGGGGAAGCGTGACCACAATGGCGTTATCCGATACTTGAAAACGAGGCTTTTTGATGCTGTCTTTATAGGTGTCTCGAATTCGCATAATGCCCGTTCCGAATGCCTCGATAAGGCCTAGGCGCAAAAAGACTTCGGCAAGAATACGATTGCGTCTAACGGACAGCATGTCGGACAGGTATTCATCGACAGTCATGCTTGCTGGCAAGCCGCCGGGCGAGGCAACTTCCACGCGGTCGTCGAACATCGAGATGCGAATGTGCGCGGGTACATCCCAAGTCCTGTGAACGATTGCATTGGTAATGGCCTCGCGGAATGCTTCGAGCGGAATGAGCTCCTTGCGGACCCGCTCCATTCCCTTGATCTCTTCGTAGCAGTACTGAGTTTCAAATAGTTCAAGAGCGCCGTCAATCTCCGTTAAAACCGATGCATGTTCGAGAGTTTTGCGCTGCTTAATGAGGTTGATGGTGTTGCCAAACACCGCCATGTCGATACCTGGGAAATCGTTCTCGTCCGCGAGCAGTTCTGCCGCGTTGTTGTAGGTTCCGGTCTCATCGAGCAGGCCGAGGGTTTTGAGAGTATCGGTTGTGAATGACTGAAGTGAGAGCTTTGCTTTTAGGCGATTCTCTAAAACGGTGAAAGATAGATCTTGCTTGCTTGCCGGGAGCTGTTCAAAGGAGAGGTTTTGACCCTCGAGTACAAGACGCGAAAGGCCTAGGGTATCAACTGGTATGGTCGCGGTGTCATTGCGCTTGTATGCCTTCGAGCGGTATAGGTAAGGCTTCGACCTGCCGGGAAAGACCGTAAGCTCTACCGTTGCATCGGGCTCGTTGATTTTTAAGGAGTAATCAGGCTGGGGGATGATCGAATCGTTAATCTTGTTTTCGATATCCAGGCAGGTCTGCTTGGGGTCATCGAGGCCAACGGTTTCTCCGTTGTCGTTAATTCCAAATAGAACGCGTCCTCCCGTGCTGTTCGCATAAGCGGAGACGGTTTTAAGGAACGAATTGGTGACGCATTCCTTGAATTCAAGATCTTTGGATTCTTGCATCGTGTTGCTCCGTTTCGCCTCAATTTGACGTGAGAAATGACACGTAAAATTTTACACGTCATTTTGCACGTCAAAAATATGACAGAAAAAAATTTGCGCGTCATTTTACGTGCCAACGTGACACGAAATGACGCGCAAATAGGGATTCAGGCGCGCTCGGAAGATTGACGGAGTTTGTAGGCCCGTGGATTGGTTGAGTCAACGCACGGGGTTTTCGCATGCTCGAACATACTTTCGGTATCATACCAACATAAAATGATACCGAAAGTATGTTCGTGACACCGAAAACTCGAGCCTGCGTTCCATAACTGCTTGGAAAGAGTGGATTCCGCCATCTAACTGTCTCAATCTGTAACAACTGGACGGCAAAAACCGGTCTAGATGTTATGGATTGAGATGTTCCGGCTCGGGCTGTGACCTTTGTCTTGATCTGTAACATGTAGGACCGAAAAACTCGGCTAGATGTTACAGATCGAGACAAACGCATGGTGCGGCCGGACAAAAAGGCCGCATGCGAACCCGTGGGGGGATTCGCATGCGGCCGACAGGGGATATGCGGCAAAAACTAGGCCATGAGCAGGCCGGTCTCCGCGACGTTCTTGTACCAGTACGCGCTCGCCTTGGGATAACGCTCCTGGGTTTCGAAGTCGATGTAGAACAGGCCATAGCGCTTGTTGTAGCCGTTGGTCCAGGAGAACTGGTCCTGCAGCGACCACACAAAGTAGCCGTCGACGTTCACGCCGCCGTCGATTGCCTTGAGGATCCACGCGAGATGCTGACGCATGTAGTCGATGCGAGGGGCGTCGTCGATAAAGCCGTCCTCGAAGTCGTCCTTATAGCCCATGCCGTTCTCGGTGATGTAAATCTTCTTGTAGTTGGGGTAATCGTTCTTAATGCGGAGCAGCAGATCGTACAGGCCCTCGGGATAGATAATCCAGTCCCAATCGGTGGTGGGTACGCCTTCGCGCACGCATGACTCACCAACGCCCTTGAGGAACCAGCGCGAGGAGCCCTTGTCGCCAGTGCCATTGTGGTTGATGTCGTTTTCGCCCTCGGCGGCACGCAGGAACTGGCACTTGTAGGTGTTGACGCCCAGGCAATCGTTGTAGGGGAGCGCGGCGGTCAGCGCGGCGATGTCCTCGTCGCGGACGTCGAGCTCGCCGCCGGCGATATGGGCCAGCTTGGTCGCAGCCTCCATGGTGTCGGCTGCATAGTGGCCGCGGAAGGTGGCGTCGAGTACCCAGCGGTTGTTGAT
>CAKUEZ010000170.1 GCA_934646965.1 uncultured Collinsella sp.
GAACGCTATATGGAAAAGCTCATCAATCAGTACATCGAGATACTGAACGGCGACGGCGAAGCCTCTGATAGGTTTTGGGCGCTCGAGGAGCATGTCAATAGGGACAGGCGGTGCGGCGGCGTAATGATGGAAGATATCCGCCGCAGCACGATGCGTCGCCAGATAGCCAGCCTGCTTGCTGACGACGTAATTTCTCTCAGCGATCTCGACGGTTTTACCGATGACATTAAGAGCTACGCACAACGCCGCATTGGTCAGTAAGTGCACTGAGTGACATACATCTCGGCCAAACGAGAACAAACGCCGGGTAGCCCGTAGGTTGCTCGGCGTTTGCCCAGATAAAACCTGCCAAAATTAACATCCCTTTTTGGCAGGTTACTCGGCGCTCTTGAGGGCGCCGACCATGTCGATCTTGTTGAGCGTTCGGTTGGTGGCGAGGTTGACGATGATCGTGAACGCAAAAGCCAGCACCACGGCAAGCACGTAGCTCAACGGTTCGACCTCAACGTCAAAGTACAGCGACGGCATCTGCAGGATGTACGTAAAGCTCTCGGCCAGCAAGCCGCCCAATGGTACGCCCAGTGCGGCACCAATTGCCGTAAGGATCAGCGTCTCCTTGTTGACGTAGTGATGCACCTCGCCGCGACGAAAGCCCAGCACCTTAATGGTCGCAAGCTCGCGCTCGCGCTCCGAGATATTGGTGTTGGACAGCGTAAACACCACCACAAACGACAGGCACGCCGCCATAAATGTCACGAGCACCACAACCGAGTTGATGATCGTAAAGTTGGCCTCGTAGTTCTCCCAATGTTCGGCCGTACTCGAAAGCGTCAGCCAGCCGTCGTTTTTGAGTTGCTTGCTAAACGCAATCTGATCGGCAGATGAGCCCTTGAGCAGCGCAAAGATGCCGTTGAGACGGGTGCTTCGGCCAAACGCGCGCTCGTAGGTGCTCTGCGTCATATAGAGCGTGTTGCCCAGGTAGTTGAGCGAAATATCACTCACCTCGACATCGGCAACGTTGAGCGACGAATCCTGGACCTGTGCCGTATCGCCCGGATGAATCCCCAGAACCAGCTGCGAACTCTTGCTCAGATACACGTCCCCGTCGTGCAACGCGAGCGGCTCTTTGGACTCGTCCTCGAGGCGCACGTAGTCACCCAGGTCGCCCGTGCGGTCGTCGGGCACCACGACCAGCTGCACCGTCTCGCTCTTGCCGCCAAAGGTAAAAGTGACGTTGTCGGTCATAATCGGCAGCGTCGAGGTCACGGTCACGTTGGAGTCCTTGGCCGCGCTGCGCTCGTCCAGCGCCGCGCACGTCTGCGTAAAGTCATCGGGGTTAGCGACCGCCAGCAGGTCATAGCGCGTAATGTGCCCGTACTGCTTGGGTGAAAGCGCCACCGATGTGTCGCGAATGCCCATACCGCAGATCACGAGCGCCGTACAGCCCGCAATACCGAAGATAGTCATAAAGGCACGTTTTTTGTACCGGAACAGATTGCGCGCGGCCACCTTGTTCAAAAAGCCCATGCGGCGCCAAATAAAGCCGATGCGCTCGAGGAAAATGCGCGAGCCGGCGCGCGGGGCCTTGGGGCGCATGAGCGAGGCCGGAGTCTCGGCCATCTCGTGGCGGCAGGCGATAATCGTGGCGCCCACTACGCCCACGGCAAACAGCGCCACCGAGACGATCGAGGACACGATGTCGTACGAAAGCAGCATCTGAGGCAGCGAGTACATGTCGTCGAACACCGTAAACAGGAACAACGGCAGGCCCACAAAACCGATGATGTTGCCGAGCACGCCACCGATCAGACAGGCCCACAGCGAGTAGTCCACGTATTTGGACAGAATGCGCCCGCGCGAATAGCCAAGCGCCTTGTACAGGCCAATGAGCGTGCGCTCTTCCTCGACCATGCGCGTGGCGGTGGTAAGGCTGATGAGCACGGCGACGATAAAGAAGATGAACGGGAATACGGTGGCGATGGCCTCGATTGAGGAGCTGTCGCTCTCGACGCTCGAGTAGCTTGCGATGTTATTGCGGTCCTGGATATACCAGGTGCATTCGCCCAGGTCAGTAAGCTCGGCGCGGGCATCGGCGAACTGCTGGTCGGCAGCGGCGCGGCGCTGGTCTAGGTCGGCCTGCGCCTGCGCACGCTCCTCGCTGCCCTCGGCCATGCGGTTGATGTTGTCCTGCTCGATCCCAAAGACCATATTCGCCTGACGCTCAGCAGCATCCAAGTTCGCTGGCGTATCGACTGTCAGCTCCTGAGCACGCGCCTTCTCGCGCTCGTCGCGAATCTTATCGATATTGGCTTTGACCTCGTCAATCTTTGTCGTATAGGCATCGGAATAGGAGTTGAGGCCCTTGGCTCCTTCGACAACCACGTGGATTGCGGAATAGGACGACGACGTCGCGGCATCCTCACTCACGTAGAACTTGTAGTCCGCTGCCGAGGCGGCGCGGAAAGCGTTAACCGTCGAGTCGGAGCTCACGTCGGTGGGGTCGAGAACCTCAGCCGTAATGGTGTAATCGCCCGCGGCAAACTGATCCTTGGCGCTCTGATTCGACGAGTTCGCATCGTTGGCGGCAAAGCTCACCGTATCGCCGATCTTTTTGCCCGATGCCTTCAGGAACTTCGAAGTCACCGCCACTTCATCCGATGCCTCGGGCAGCGTGCCGTCCACCAGCACCGGCTGATCGATGTTCTCTTTAGAGAGACTCTGCACGACGACGCGCTCGCGCGCCGTGCCCACGGCGGTATAGGCGGTCTCGGTATAGATGCCCTCAGCCGTCTCAACGCCATCGACCTCCTGGATGGCAGCAAGGTCGTCATCGGTCAAGCCATAGGTCGACTGCACGTTGATGTCATAGACATTCTGCTGATCAAAGTAAGCATCGACCGAATCGCACAGGTCCTCGCAACCCGCCTTGAGGCCGCACATCACGCTCACGCCAAGCGCCGTGATGACCACGATGGACAGAAAGCGCTTAAGGCTGCCGCGAATCGTACGGTAGATGCCACGGCGAAACACCGCCGGCACCATGTCGTTTGAGCTTTGGGCAGTGCGGTAAGTCGCAGAATCCCGGTCGCGCTCCACGTGCTCCGCGTCGTAGTTTTGGCTGTTTTGGCGGTCCTGATCCATGGGCGCTACCACTCGATCGTCTCGATAGGCACGGGATTTTGCTGGACCGTCTCGCTCTCCACGCGACCGCTCTTAAAGCGGATCAGGCGGTCGGCCATAGGTGCAAGCGCGGAGTTGTGCGTAATGATGATGACCGTGATGCCATGCTTGCGGCAGGTGTCCTGCAGCAGTTGCAAAATCTGCTTGCCGGTTTTGTAGT
>CAKUEZ010000171.1 GCA_934646965.1 uncultured Collinsella sp.
TGATGGTGGTGACGGTGGACATGCTACTTCCTCCAAAAGTAAACAATAGTGTCGAGGGCTATTGTCCCACTCTTGGCGGCAAGGAGAAGCGGCAGGCACAGTTATTGAGCGATTGCGTAAAGGTCGAACCCGCCCTGCGGCGTGCTGTCGACCGTATCGGGCGCCTGCGAGTTAAAACTCACGGGGACCATGCGCCGTGAGGCGCGGAAACGCGTACCGTCGGTGGCGACGGGCGGCTCGTCGACGGTGAGCTCATAATCGCCGGGCTTGAGCTCGATGCCGTCACCGGCAGAGTTGACATATTGGTACTCGTCGACCGTCTGCCCCTTGAGCGTGCGACCCACAATATGGATGAGCATCTGGCTATCGCCGCGGGCGGTATCCCACGTCGCGCCGTCTTTGACCTCGACCGACACGTGCACTGAGCGCGTACGGCTGAGCGATTGCTCGACAGACATCTCGACCTTGGCGGCGTCTTCTCGCTGCTGCTCGACATGGCTCCAGACATTGCCGATTGCCGAGCAGGCGATGACGCCCGCCATAAAGGCGATGAGGATGGGGCCGAGCGGCGAGCGGCGGCCCGCGTCTTCCTCACGAGCTAGGTTGGGACGATGCGTAGGCGCAGGAGCTTGGGCACCCTGCGAGGGCACGTCGAGGATGCTGAAAGATGCCGTGCTGTCAGGGTCGATGGTATGACGTGGCTGCGGCGTCTTTGCCGGCGAGATTGACATGTCGGCCGGCTCGCCGAGCGTTGCCGTCGCATCGGCCTTTGCCTCGTCGGCCTCGGCCTGGGCCCAGGCCCGCTCGAAGGTCAGAGGCTCAGCGGCATCGTTGCCGGTTTCGGCCTCGTTGATCGACGCGTCGCTCGGCAACGGCTCGTCCCAGGACTCGTCCGGAGCCTCGCCTTCGCTATACCACCATTCAAAATTATCGATATCCATACGGGGCGCCCCTTAAGCCTCGCAAGTAAACACTTGCCAGCCTTATACCCCCAGACGGCGTTGGAGCTCGCCGGCACAGACAGGAAAACCGTCCCAACATTCGACGGTTTTTCTCGTTTTTGAGATTTTCATCGAATGTTGGGACGGTTTGGGCAGCGGTCACATCGCGAGGGCTGTGCGGATGGTTGGGTCGTTGAGGGCCTCGCGGAGCCAGGGGGCTAGTTGCTCGGGATGACCCTGCAGATAGCCATTGAGCTCGGAGAGCGCCACGCGGCGCACTTCCGAGATTTCCTCTTGGTTGATATGCAGCTCGCCCGGCTCGACATGGGCCAGGAAGACATCACACCATTCGCACTCGCAGCGGCCGTCGCCGTGATCCTCGCGATAGACCACGTGGCCCAGGTGCTTGAGCTCGCCGGGCTCGCATGTGATGCCGAGCTCTTCGTTGATGCGACGCGCCGTCGCGACGGCAACGTCCTCCCCCGGGAGCGGATGGCCGGCGCAGCTATCGGCCAGCACCCCACCCCACAGGCGCTTGAGCGGACTGCGGCGGCAGAGCAGCAGACGCATGTTTTCGCCCTGGCCCTCGACCAGAAGCGTCAGGAATGCTCGATGCAGGATGCCCTCGCCGGTATGGGCCTCGATGCGATCGACGGGGCCAAGCGCCCTGCCGGTCACGGCATCGATCGCCACGACCTCGGCGCCCGCGCCGCCCTCATTCCAGCCGGCGCGCAGGATGCGAGCTGCGGCGCCTACGAGCGCGACGATGAGCTCCTTCGTGGTGTCGAGCACGCGCCGCAGGTCGTCCTTGCTCGCCTGCTCAACATGAAAACCCGTGCTCGCGGTCACCGGCACGCCAAAGCGCGTGGCCAGCGCGGCCGCAATGTCGTGCGCGGGGATCTCGTCGCGATGGCACGGGACCGCCAGGACGCTCACCGTCGCCGTGCGGCCGGGCTCGGGACGCGGAATGGCCTGCGCCGTTGCGCCCAAGTGCGCGAACTCCGGCGAGCAGGCGTACACCACCATGCCTCGCGGCGTCACCGTCAGCTGAGCCTCGAGCGTAAACTTGCCCTCGCCCACTGCAACCTTTGTTGTGTGCATACCCATGGGATCTCCTGTCGCCCGCGATGTACCTGAGATCATCTTCGCCTGTATTGCGACTATACAGGCAAGTGCGGAACGTGACAAAGGGGCTGTTCCTTGTCGTGTTCTGCTAGAGTTGCAGGGACCGGATCCGCTCATATAACGCACCATGGGAGCAACCGCCTTGACCACCGCAACCTCGTCCACAACAGCATCAACCGCCGCCGCGCTTTCCCCCGCGCGCACCAACCTCTGCCTGGCGTTGCTCGTGCTGCTGGGCTTTTCGCTCGGCTGCTCGGAGTTCGTGGTCATCGGCATCGAGAGCGACCTGGCGACGGAGCTCGGTATCTCGCTTGCCACCGCGGGCCAGCTCATCAGCGTGTTCGCGCTGGTCTACGCCATCGCGACGCCGGTGCTTGCGCTCAGCACGGGGCGCTTCCGCCGCTACCAACTGCTCGTGTGCTACAGCATCGTCTTTGTGCTGGGCAATCTTGTTATGGCGCTGGCACCTAACTTCCAGGTGCTGTTCGCCTCGCGCATCATCTTGGGATCGGTCTCGGGGGCACTGCTCGCCGTGGGCGTGACGTATATCCCCGAGCTGCTGTCCCCGCAGCAGACCTCGCTCGCCATCTCGGTGGTGTACGGCGCCTTCTCCGTGGCGATGGTCTTTGTGACCTCGATCGGCAAGTTTGTGGCCGACACGCTCGACTGGCACGTCGCCATGTACGGCACGCTGACCTTTGCCGTTTTGATCTGCGCCGCGCTCGTGGCGTTTATGCCGCGCGCTGGACAAACAGACGAGCCCGCCACCTTCCGCGAGCAGGCGGGGCTGCTGCGCGAGCCGAGCATCATCACCGGCATGCTCATCTTTTTGTTTGGCGTGGGATCGGTCTACGTGTTTTACGGCTATGTGACGCCCTATCTGGAGCAGGTGCTGGGCATGGGCACCGTTCAGGCAAGCACCACCCTTATGGCCTACGGCGTGTTCTGCCTGATCTCGAACATCCTGGGCGGATGGATTGACGCTCGCTTTGGCATGAAGGCGCTGCTCGTGACGTTTGTGCTCCAGGCCGCGGCACTGTTTGGGCTGTTTGCCGCGGGCGCCGCCATGCCTCTCGCGCTCGTCTTTGTTTTTAGCCTGGCGATGCTCATGTATCTGTTCTCGGTCTCGTGCATCACACATTTTATGGACGTGGCACGCAGCCGCCATCCCAAATCGATGGTGCTCGCGAGCTCGGTGGAGCCCATGGCATTTAACGTCGGCATTTCGTTTGGCACCGCGGT
>CAKUEZ010000172.1 GCA_934646965.1 uncultured Collinsella sp.
CTTTCCTACTAATCACAAGTAAGTAAACCTTACGGGTTGATTGAGAGGGGATGGGGTTTGCGCCCCGTCCCCTTTTTGTTATCGAGAGGAGATGCGTATGATCAAGGCAGTGCTGTTTGATATGGACGGCGTGCTGGTCGATACCGAGTGGTTCTACAACCGTCGCCGTGTGGCGTTTATGGAGGAGAAGGGCTTCCACTTTGACGAGATCCCCGATCTTTCGGGATCGAACGAGCCCGCCATTTGGAAGTCGCTGGTGCCTGACGATGTCGAGCTTCGCGAGCGCCTGCGCGTGGAGTACAAGCAGGTCTACAGCCCGGTCCATCCCGTTCCGTATGCCGAGCTGCTCAACGAGCAGACGGAGCCGGTGATGCGCGAACTGCACGAGCGCGGTGTGAAGTGTGCCATTGCGAGCTCGTCCTATCGCGAGCTGATTGACGAGCTGGTGGACATCGCAGGTATCGCCGACGTGCTGGACTACACCATCAGCGGCCACGAGTGCAGCGCGTTTAAGCCCGACCCCGAGATCTACCTGCGCGCTATGGAGGCGCTGGGCGTGGAGCCGGCCGAGTGCCTGGTCATCGAGGACTCGCCGATGGGCATCGAGGCCGGCAAGCGCTCCGGCGCCCGCGTCTTGGCACTGCGTCCGCACGAGGGCGTCAACCTGGACCAGTCCGCCGCCGACACCGTCATCGACAACCTCGCCGACATCCTACCTGCCATCTAGCAGCTAACCACCACGAAGGGGACAGGCACCTTTGTGGTGGTCCCATGCTACAATCGCCGACATGCCCCACAACTAGATTTGCTTCGAAAGGAGCCTGCGTGGCGAACGCCATCGAACAGCTCACGGACCGCGTGCTCGTACTCGGTCGTCTCACCATCGTCCGTCGCGCCATCACGGCGGTGGCGGTCACCATATCCGCCGTTCTCCAGACGTTTCTGATTCAGGCGTTCATTCGGCCTGCTGGCCTGCTTCCGAGCGGTCTTACCGGCGTCGCGGTCCTGCTCGATCGCGTCACCTCGCTCGGTGGCGTTCATATCGACACCTCGCTCGGCATGCTCGCGCTGAACATTCCCGTGGCGCTGCTGTGCTGGAGCGGCATCAGCAAGCGCTTCGTTATCTTTTCGATGATGCAGGTCGCACTTTCGTCGCTGTTCCTCAACATCTTTCACTTTGCGCCGTTTTTGGGCGACAAGATTATGCTCATCATCTTTGGTGGCGTGGTCTCGGGCCTGGGCGCCGCCATCGCGCTTAAGTCGGGCGCATCGACCGGCGGTACCGACTTTATCGCGCTGTGGGTGTCCAACCATACGGGCAAGACCATCTGGGGCGTCATCTTTGGCTTCAACTGCGCTATCCTGGCAATCTTTGGCTTTATGTTTGGCTGGGACAACGCGGCGTATTCTATCGTATTCCAGTTTATTTCGACCAAGACCATCGACAGCTTCTATCGCCGCTACGACCGCGTGACGCTGCAGATCACGACGCGCAAGGCCGACGAGATCATGACCGCTTATGTCGACCATTTCCAACATGGCATTAGCTGTGCCGAGGTCATCGGCGGGTACAGCCGCGAAAAGATGTACCTGCTGCACACCGTTGTCTCGACCTACGAGAGCCAGGACATCGTGAAGCTTGTGTGCGACGTAGATCCCGGTGCCGTGATCAACGTGTTCCATACGCTCGACTTCGTGGGCGGCTGGTGGGGCGGCCATATCGACGAGCCCATGCCCACGGCCGTTCCCGATCCGGACAAGCCCGCGCGCATGGCGAGCAGGCAGGCGCGTCTTAGCGAGCAGGAGAGTTTGCAGCAGGACGATGGCAAGTAAGGCACTGACATTTTGCCGGCCCGGCGCGGCCCCGTCTGTATGAGCCCCTCGAAAGCCTCGTTGCTTTTGAGGGGCTTTCGTTTGCCCAGATAAAACCTACCAAAATAAACCTGTCCCTTTTTGGTTGGTTGGGTATATCGTTTTATCAATCTGATGTAACATATAAACAGACGTTATATACGTATTAGTTATTTCGATATTTTGATAAGAGTGAACAGATATGTCCGCACCTAAAAACGCACCGCTTTACCAGCAGATTTACGACGAAATCAAGGACGCGATCGAGAAGGGTGTTTATGCACCCAAGGAGCGCATTCCGTCTGAGCTTGAGCTTGCCGAGCAGTACGAGGTGAGCCGCATCACCGTGCGTCGCGCCGTCGAGGAGCTGTGCTCCGACGGCTACCTGGTTAAGCAACAGGGTCGCGGCACCTTTGTCGCCACGCCGCACATCAACCGCCAGTTCCACGCCTCGACGCTGCAGACGTTTACCGCGCTGTGTGCCGACAATGGCATGAAGGCGGGCGCACATGTGGTCGATCGTCAGATTGTGCCGGCACGTCAAAACGAGATGGAATTCTTTGGTCTGCAGAAGGATGCGCTGCTGCTACACATCAAGCGCGTACGCACTGCCGATGGCGAGCCCATCTTTGAGGAGAACATCTTTGTGCCGTTCGATGAGTATCGCGAGCTTTTGACTGCTGACCTTGAGGACAAATCGATTTTTGCCGAGGTCGAGCGCGTCGGCGGCACCCCGATCGTCTCGGTTGGCTACCGCACGGTCGAAGCTGTCCGTGCCAACACCGAGCAGGCGGCCGAGCTGGGCATTGCTCCGCACGATCCGCTGCTCAACCTTCGCGCCGGTTTTACCGGCCCCAACGGCGAGCCGGTCCTGATGGGTAAGCAGTACTACGTCGGTAGCCGCTACGTTATGGTCATGTAGCCCTAGTTGCGCGGTTTTCCAAACCGCGCAACGGCTCGACGCTGCGCGCCCGGCATTTGGCCAATCTGCCGTTCAATTTCAAAGGCGCGACCAGAAGGTCAGCGCCTTTTCATTTCACGGCACCTTGGCTCAAATGACGGGCGCTCGCTGGCTTTGCCAAAACATCGGCGTTGCCACGGTCCAGATACGGCAGATAGGGACGTTCCTTTTGTGCCGGCAGTTGGGGACACTCCTTGTCGACTAGTCATTGGGGACGTTCTTGTTTGACTAGTCGTTTAAGAACGTCCCCGACGACTAGTCTGGGCGATGGCCGTGTGCTGCTGTCTCCGTGGCGGCGTATAATCGGCGGCAGATGATTCTGACGTTAGGAAACCATGACCGATAGCATGCAGCAGATGGCGCTCGACACGCTCGGCGCCTATTTTGGCTACACCTCGTTTCGCCCGGGACAGGACCGCATGGTCGATGCGATCCTTGCCGGTCGCGACGCGCT
>CAKUEZ010000173.1 GCA_934646965.1 uncultured Collinsella sp.
GCGAATAGCCGAGCGCCTTGTACAGGCCGATGAGCGTGCGCTCTTCCTCGACCATGCGCGTGGCGGTGGTAAGGCTAATGAGCACGGCGACGATAAAGAAGATGAACGGGAAAACCGTGGCGATGGCCTCGATCGACGAACTGTCGCTTTCGACGCTCGAGTAGCTTGCGATGTTGCCGCGGTCCTGGATATACCAGGTGCATTCCCCCAGGCCAGAAAGCTCGGCGCGGGCATCGGCAAACTGCTGGTCGGCCGCGGCGCGACGCTGGTCCAAATCGGCCTGCGCCTGGGCGCGCTCTTCGCTATCCTCAGCCATGCGATCGATGTTTCTCTGCTCAACCCCAAAGAGCATCTCTGCCTGACGCTCGGCCGCGTCAAGGCTCGCCGGCGTGTCGACTGTCAGCTCCTGAACGCGCGCCTTCTCGCGCTCGTCGCGAATCTTCTCGATATTGGTCTTGGCTTTATTGATCTTTGCCGTGTAGGTATCGGAATAGGAGTTGAGATCCTTGGCCCCCTCGACGACCACGTGAATCGCGGAATAAGACGACGACGTAGCGGCATCCTCGCTCACGTAAAACTTATAGTCCGCAGTCGAGGCGGAACGGAAAGCGTTGACCGTCGAGTCAGAGCTCACGTCAGTGGGGTCGAGGACCTCGGCCGTAATGGTGTAGTCGCCCGCGGCAAACTGATCCCTGGCGCTTTGGTTCGACGAGCTCGCGTCGTTCGCGGCAAAGCTCACCGTATCGCCGAGCCTTTTGCCCGAAGCCTTCAGGAAACGCGAGGTCACCGCGACCTCTCCGGCTGCCTCGGGCAGATCGCCGCGCACCAGCACCGGCTGATCGATATTCTCCTTGGAGAGGCTCTGCACGACTACGCGCTCGCGCGTCGTGCCCACGGCGGTGTAAGCAGTCTCGGTATAGATGCCCTCAGCCGTCTCGACGCCGTCGACCTCTTGGATGGCCGCAAGATCGTCGCGGGTGAGACCATAGGTCGACTGTACGTTGATGTCATAGACATTCTGCTGGTCAAAGTAGGCGTCGACCGAATCACACAGGTCCTCGCAGCCCGCCTTAAGACCGCACATCACGCTCACGCCGAGCGCGGTAATGACCACAATAGACAAAAAGCGCTTAAGACTGCCTCGAATCGTGCGGTAGATACCGCGGCGGAAAACCGTCGGCACCATATCGTTTGAGCTTTGGGCGGTGCGGTAGGTTGTAAACTCCCGGTCGCGATCCACGTGCTCCGTATCGCGGTTTTGGCTGTTTTGGCAATCCTGGTCCATGGCGCTACCACTCGATCGTCTCGATGGACACGGGGTTTTGCTGGACCATCTCGCTCTCCACGCGACCGCTCTTAAAGCGAATCAGGCGGTCGGCCATAGGCGCAAGCGCGGAGTTATGCGTGATGATGATGACCGTAATGCCCTGCTTGCGGCAGGTGTCCTGCAGCAGTTGCAAAATCTGCTTGCCGGTTTTGTAGTCGAGCGCGCCCGTGGGTTCGTCGCACAGGAGCAGCTTGGGGTTCTTGGCCAACGCGCGGGCAATGGACACGCGCTGTTGCTCGCCGCCCGAAAGCTGCGCCGGGAAGTTGCCCAGGCGCTCGCCCAGACCAACCTGGCGAAGCGTTTGCTCGGCATCGAGCGAATCGGGGCAGATCTGAGCTGCAAGTTCCACGTTTTCGAGCGCTGTCAGGTTGGGGACCAGATTGTAGAACTGAAAGACAAAGCCCACATCGGCACGACGGTACTCAACAAGTTGCGCCTCGCTGGCGGCGCTCACATCGCGCCCGTCCACCATCACGGTGCCGGAGGTCGCCGTGTCCATGCCGCCCAGAATGTTGAGTGCCGTGGTTTTACCGGCGCCCGAAGCGCCCAGGATAATGGCAAGCTCGCCACGCTCAACGGTAAAGCTCGCGCCGTCGAGCGCGTGAATACGGGCATCGCCCTCGCCATAGGCTTTGATAACGTCTTTGAATTCGATATAGGCCATCGATTGATTCCCATCTGGTCGGATAACTCTTAAGTATTACCCATTTCGCACCTACCAAAAAGGGACAGGTTTATTTTGGCAGGTTTTATATGGGGAAACGGCAGGTACGGGCGGAATGACGGTGTGGAAGATAGGTTGTCGGCGGAATCGGGGTGACCTGTTAAACGCCAAACACGCAGCTCAATCCATCAATCAAAGTATTCGAACAGCTGTTCGTTTCTATGATATGATGCTAGCAGTTACACGGGCCCCCGCGCAGAAAGGCAGCCGCCATGGCGTTCGACTTTAAAAAGGAATGCAAGGAGCTTTACAAGCCCGCAGGCAAACCGAGCATCGTAACCGTCCCGCCCATGAGCTACGTCGCCGTGCGCGGCAAGGGTGACCCAAATACCGAAGGCGGCGAGTACCAAAGAACCCTGCCATTGCTTTACGGAATCGCCTATACCATCAAGATGTCGAAGAAGGGCTCGAGGAGCATCGAGGGCTATTTCGACTTTGTTGTGCCACCGCTCGAGGGCTTTTGGTGGCAAGACTCCCCTAGTGGCGACATTGATTATGTTCGCAAGGACGATTTCAACTTTATCTCGTGTATCCGCCTGCCCGATTTCGTCACCCAGGATGACTTTGAATGGGCCGTCGCGGAAGCCACGGCCAAAAAGAAACTGGACTTTTCCGCCGTCGAGCTGCTTAAAGTTGATGAGGGTCTCTGCGTCCAATGCATGCACACCGGGCCCTACGACAACGAACCGGCGACCGTAGACGCTATGCATGAGTTTGCGGCAAAACAAGGCTACGTCCTCGACTTCTCCGACACCCGCCTGCACCACGAGATCTATCTCTCCGACCCACGCAAATGCGCACCGGAAAAGCTCAAGACCGTGGTTCGTCATCCCGTCAAACGCGCTGAGTAGCGTAGGGTTCTGTCTGTGTGGCAAGTTTGAGGCTACCCGGCCGACAGCTTCAAGGACATCCGGCAGTTTCCTTGACGCAATTCGTCGCATCCTATAAGTTTGTTTTGCTAAAGCTGGAAAGCCTCTCAACGATGCGCAACTCCAGCTCTTTTTCTATCAAGAGGACAACGTCGGAAAGCAAAATGTCGGAAAGCAGCGCATCGAACAGGATTAAACGCCTGGTCAACACCTATAGCGGCCTCGTGCTCATGGGTGCCGTCGGAATCCCTATCGGCATCATCGTTGGCGCCATTTGCGCCCTCTTTGGTCGCGTGCTTCTGGCGATCGGCGC
>CAKUEZ010000174.1 GCA_934646965.1 uncultured Collinsella sp.
ATGCCGCGTGCCCCGCAGCATGCCCGAAGGATGCCGCGTCCGCGTGATTCGCAGCCAGCGCGCCATCGACGCCGCCGGCGCCGCGCTCAAGCGCGACGTGCTGCGCCGTCGCGCGGTGGACGTGTCCGTTGTGGCGCGTCTGGGCGAGCCCTTTACCGTCACGCTCACCTGCTGCGACAACCCCTCGCTTTCGGCCACCGCCACGGGCTTTACCGTCGAGGCTGCCAAGACCCGCGCCGTCGAGGCAGCAGACCTGGTTGAGCATGCGGGCCGCATGGGCTCCTCGCCCTTTGAAGCCGCGAGCTTTGACGTTTCGCTCGACGCCGGCTGTGGCATGGGCTTCTCCGCCGTGCACAAGGTGCGCGCCGCTGCCTGCAAGGCGCTGGAGGAGGCGATTCTGGCGCCGTACGAGGAGCGTTCCCGCACGCTGGAGCTGCCAGCGACTGCCGTCAGCGGCTCCCACCCCGCACCCGAGCATTACCGCGATGAGCCGCAGATCTGCGCCACGGTCACCTCGCTCGAGGCCGCCGAGGCCGCCCGCGCCGAGGGTGCCACGCGCATCGATATGACCACCGACGCACTCGAGGCCGCTGGGCTCTCCCCCGCCGATGCATTTGAGCAGGGCATCGTTCCCGTGCTCGACGAGGTCTGCCGCGCTGTCGACCACGCCGGCGTCGACCCCTGGATCAACGCCGGCACCACCGTCGCCGTCGGCAATATCTCCGAGCTTGCCGTTGCCGCCCAGGCTGGCGCCACGGCCGAGATTCGCTCCTGCCTGCCCGTGCACAACACGCCCTGCATGGAGGCGCTTGCCAAGCGCGGAGCCGGCGCGTTTTGGCTCTCGCCCGAGATCACACTCGACGAGATTGTCTCGCTCGGCGCCGCCGCGCCCGCGGCTCTGGGCATCACCGTTTTTGGCCGCCCCCGCGTCATGACGAGCGAGCACTGCATCCTGCAGGTCGCCAACGGCTGCATCCACGATTGCGCCAACTGCCGCCTGCGCGCCCGCAAGCTCTCGCTCAAGAATATCGATGGCAAGGTCATGCCCGTGCGCACCGACATCCACGGCCGCTCGCGCCTGTACGACGCCTATCCCATCGACCTCACGCCGCAGGTTCCTCAGCTGCTCGATGCTGGCGTGCGCCGTCTTTTGGTGGACGGCACGCTGCTCGAGGCGGATGAGGTGGGCCGCGCCGTCGCCCGCGTCCGCCGCGCCGTCGAGGCAGCACAGGCCGGCCGCAAGCCCGCCGCCCGCCTGCGCGGGGCGACCTCAGGCTGCATGTTTGTGGGAATCAGCTAACCGAAAGGCTTACACGTGAACGAAGAACCTCAAGTCCTCTACTGCGACGCCTGGCTCATGGCCATCGACAAGCCCGCCGGCATGATCGTCCACGGCGACGGCACCGGCGAGCGCACGCTCACCGACTACGCCAGCGACCTGCTGCTGGCGATGGGCGACGGCTTTGCCGCAACCGACATGCAGCCGCTCAACCGCCTGGACCGCGACACCACCGGCGTGGTGCTGTTCTCGCTCGACAAGCAGACGCAGCCCGCCTTTGACCAGATGGTCATCGACCATGCCTTCGAGAAGCACTACTTGGCGCTCGCCGAGGGCAAGATCGACTGGAACGAAAAGCTCATCGACAAGCCTATCGCCCGCGACCGCCACGACAGCCGCAAGATGCGCGTCGGCGCCAGCGGCAAGCCGTCTCAGACGCGCGTGAAGGTGCTCAAGCGCCTCAAGAGCCGCCGAGGCCTACCCACGCGCTCGTATATCGATGTCGAGCTGCTCACCGGGCGCAAACACCAGATTCGCGTGCACCTGGCCAGCGAGCGCCATCCCCTAGTGGGCGACGACCTGTACGGCACGCCGCGCCCCTGCGGCCTGATGCTCCACGCCCACAGCGTGTCCTTCACGCACCCCGTAACCGGCGAACACATCCACATCGAAGCCCCCTGCCCCTGGGAGCCCTAAAACCTGCCAAAAAGGGACAGGTTTATTTTGGCAGGTTTTATCTGGGCAAATGTCAAGCCGCCGCAATGGCTCAGCCGCGTCCCCAAATGTCTCGATCTGTAACAGTTGGAACCCATTTTCCGGTCTATCTGTTACAGATCGAGACATTCAAATCCCCCTCAAGGGAATATCTAAATCTGTAACAATAACTCGGCAAAATCGGTCCCAGATGTTACAGATCGAGACAAAGGCGCTGCGCGGTCCGGAAGTATCTCAATCTGTAACGCCTGGCCCACTTTTAACGGTCTAGTTGTTACAGACTTAGACAAACCGGCAGACAACAAAAGCGGCAACGCCTGTGGTGGACGTTGCCGCTTTTCTATTGAAAGAACTATTCGGTTTTAGCCTTGTCCCGTCGCTAGACCGTGATGACGTTGTCCATCGACTGGTACTTGGCGGGCACCTCGCCCGCGGTAATGATCGTTGCATCGCGGAAGTCCGCGAACTTGACGGGCGCCACCATGCCAAATTTGCTGGCGTCCGAGATTACGAAGCGTTTGGCGGTATGACGCATCGAGATACGCTTGACCTGCGCTTCCTCGATGTCGGGCGTCGTAAAGCCCTGCTCGGCGGCGATGCCGTTGGAACCCCAAAAGCCACAGTTGAAGTTGTAGCGGTCCAGGGTTGCCAGGGCATCGGGGCCAACGAGCGCCTCGGTCTCGGGCTTGAGCTCGCCGCCCAGCACCACGGTGCGCATGCCTCGCAGGGCGAGATGCTGAGCATGGAGCACCGAATCGGTCACATAGGTGACGCCATCGAGGTGTGGAAGGTGTTCAATGAGCCTGAGCGTCGTGGAACCCGAATCGATATACACGAAGCTATCGGGCTCCACGAGGGCCGCGGCACGGGCGCAGATGCGTTCCTTGTCGTCGTTGTGAAGATCGCTGCGCTCGCTGATTGTCAGGTCGCGCGTTACGTGTGCGCGCTCAAGACTCGTCGCACCTCCATGCACTTTGGCAATGCGGTGCGCGCGGTCGAGCGTCTGCAAATCGCGACGAATGGTGGACGGCGTCACGCCCAGGGCCTCGGCAAGCTCCGGCACGGTAACCGAGCCAGCCTGCTGCACCATCGACACAATCGCGTTGAGCCTATCTTCCGCAAGCATCGCTTACTCCTCCTCGGGGTACACGACTCCCCAATCGGCGCGGAGCTTGGTCATAAGCTCCATAACATCAGAAGCATAGCCCAGAAGC
>CAKUEZ010000175.1 GCA_934646965.1 uncultured Collinsella sp.
CTCTGAGGCGATATTCTGGGACGCACTTTCCACTTGGGTCTCCATTTGGAAAGCGTATCCCGCTTTAAGGCTAAATTCCGGGATGCAGTTTCCGGAACGACCTCCCAAGGGAAAGCGCATCCCGTTCTGAGACTTCAAACTGGGATAGAGTTTCCGCTTGGCGCTCCAAGGGGAAACGGCACCCCATTTCGCGTGCCGCGCCGGGACGCTGTTTCCGTCCACAGCCTCCCCCGCCGACGTTTCCCCAGATAAAACCTGCCAAAATAAACCTGTCCCTTTTTGGCAGGTTTTAGAGGCGGACGGTGAAGGTAATCTGATGGTCGTGGCCGGACACGGCAACGGAGCCTCCGTGGGCCTCGGCGATGGCGCGTACGACGGATAGGCCCACGCCCGAGCCACCCGTCTTGGAACTGCGCGAAACATCCGCGCGATAGAAGCGGTCGAACAGTCGGTCCAGGTCGCCCTCGGGCAGCTCATCAACGGCATTTGTAACGACAAGCTCCGCCGCGCCCTTGCCCGCACCGCGCGAAACGGCGCGCAGGCTCAGCTCAATCACGCTGTCCTCGCTCGCGTAGCGCGTGGCGTTGTCCAGCAGCAGCTCAACCACCTGCGCCACCGCCGCGGCGTCGGCGTGGGCCCGCACGCCGCTCGCAATCGACGTCGACAGGCGCTTGCCGCGCGAAACCGCCACCGATTCAAACGGCGCCGACGCCTTGTCCACGGCTTCCGAAAGATCAATCGCCGCCATGGCAAAGCCGGCCGAGCCCTCGTCCATGCGCGCCAAAAACACCAGGCGCTCCGTGAGCGCCGTCAGTCGCGCGACCTGCTCGTGAATGCTCTGCGTCCACTCGCTCTCGCCGCTCTCGATCTCTTGCACCTCGTTAGCGGCATCGATCACTGCCAGCGGCGTCTTGATCTCGTGGCTCGCGTCGGTAATGAAGCGCTTCTGCTTGCTGTAGCTTTCGACCATCGGCCGAATCACCGCGCCCGAAGCCACCGTCACAATCGCCAATACCGCCAGCCAGCCAATGCAGCTGATGGCCACGCTGGCACTTAAAAACGAATGGAAGCTCGAAAGCTCACGTGAACAGTCGACGAACACGTAGGTGGTCTCGTCATCCTGAACCGTAACCGTATAGCGGTAGTTACCAGAAAAGCCCGAGGTCCAGCCCTTGGAATATAGTCCAGCAGCGATACGGGCGGCACGCTTGGCACCCACCGCGGCAATGCGGGCCGTGTTGACATCGGTCACCTGCCCGCTGGCAATCGACACTGTAAAGTAACGCGTGTCGAAGGGAGACTCCGCCGTCATGCCTTCAAAATGCCCGTCGCGAACAGCCACCCGGTTACCGGTAGTGACCTTGCCGGCAGCCGCATCCTGACCGGGGTCGGTCTTAGGCTCGTTCTCCCAATCAATGCCGTCCTTGCCCGCCAAGATATAGTCCAGGCGAGCGTCGGCCATCTTGCAGACATGCGAGTAGTTGACGACGTTGATGCCGGCAATAATGAGCGTAAGCACGACGGTCACGGCACCCATGGCAACCAGGATGAACTTGCGGCGCAGGCGACGACCCATTGCGCTAGCGGCATCGGCGCGCCCTGGATTACCCGAGTCCGCACCCATGCCGAGCTTTGCCGCCATGCGCTTCCACCACGCGCTCTCGCTCACGCTTATTCGCCCTCCTCGACAACCTCAAGCGAATAGCCCTGGTTGCGCGATGCGCGAATGGCCACGTCGGCACCGAGTGCCGTCAGCTTTTTGCGCAGATACGAGATGTAGACCCACACCACGTTGACGCCCTCGGGCGCGTCCTCGCCCCAAACCTCGAGCATCAGGCGCTCGGTGGGCATACGTGTACCAGCGTTGCGCATAAAGAGTTCCATGAGCTGAAACTCGCGATTAGCTAGATGCTCCTCGCCCAAGGGACCCACCAGCGTGCACGCCGCCGTGTCAAGGCGCACGTTGCCCACGCTGAGCGTCGTGGCGTCGATAGCCGTGGCGGCACGCGTCATGGCGCGAATGCGCGCGAGCAGCTCCTTGGCGGCGAACGGCTTGGTCAGGTAGTCGTTGGCGCCGGCGTCCAGGCCCTCGACCTTATCGGACACCTCGCTTTTGGCCGTGAGCATAATGATGGGCAGACGCTTACCGGCGGCACGCGTGCGTTTGAGCACCTCGATGCCATCCATGCCGGGCATCATAATGTCCAGAATTGCGGCGTCGTAATCGTTGGCGAGCAGATACTCGAGCGCCGTTAGGCCGTCGAGTGCCGTATCGACCTCGTAGTCGCTATGTTGAAGAATTGCGGTAAGGGCGCGGGAGAGGCCGGGTTCGTCCTCGGCAAGCATCAGCTTCATAGTTGCTCCTTTGGCGCATGGAAATACAGGTTTCGATACTGCCGATAATAGCGCAGCGAAAGCTGCCTTAGCGCAGCCTTAGCGGCTCAACCTGCATGTTTTTAAAAACGCTGGATAGGGCTTAGCCAAACTTAAGGCGCATATGCCGAGCGCCTGCCCGCGCGCCAGCCGCGAAAGGACAGCAACTCGTCCTTTCACGGCACCTTATTCATGCAAAGCATTCGAGCGCTATTCCTCGTACGCGCCCTCAAGCCGAAGCAGCCACTCTTTGCGATCAAGCCCACCGGCATATCCGTTGAGCGAGCCGTCGACGGCGACCACACGATGGCACGGCACGATGATCGAAATGGGATTACGCGCAACCGCAGCCCCCACAGCACGGGGAGACACGACGGGGTCTTCGTTTCCCGGCACACGATGCTTGGCCGCAATACGCTGGGCAATCTCGCCATACGTAGCAACGTCGCCACGCGGAATAGAAAGCAGCTCGAACCAAACCTCACGCTGAAACGCCGTGCCGATCATATGCAACGGCGGCGTAAACCGAGGCTCCTGCCCCGCAAAGTAGGCATTCAGCCAAGCCCAAGAACGCTCAAGCACCGAAGAAGCCGCGCCATTCGCCGGGTCTACCGGAGACATCCCTCCGGCACCAGAAACCGCATCGGCACCCTCGACATGCTCTGCATTCTCTTTGAGCAGCGTAGAGCCAAAGTGCTCCTGCCCCTCAAACCAAAGCCCCGTCAAGCCGCGGCCATCAGCGGCAAGCAGGATTTCGCCCAAAGGCGAAGCAAACGTCGTCGTGACCACCAGCGGCTCCTTTCAAAACTCCGCAA
>CAKUEZ010000176.1 GCA_934646965.1 uncultured Collinsella sp.
GAGCCGAAGGCCACTTAATGTGGCCTTCGTGCGAGCAGGACTGCCCGAGCAGGAAACCTTATGCCCCGCCCCTCCGCAGCCACACGGGAGCCGCGCGCAAGTTATCCCCCGGCATTCAGAAAATCTAAGTGCCAAAAAATAAGATTTTTTGACTCCGTGTTGTATAACCCGTCATTCGTGGGTACCATTCAACGCGTACGCAAACAAAGTAGGGAAACCCGCGCGGCCCAACCGCGCGGCCCAAAAAGGAGGAAACAAGCATGTCGTCTTTGAAGCCGCTTGCAGATCGCGTCCTGGTCAAGCCCGACGAGGCCGAGCAGAAGACCGCTTCTGGTCTGTACATCGCCAGCAACGCTCAGGAGAAGCCGCAGCGCGGCACCATCGTTGCCGTTGGCGCCGGCAAGGTCAACGACAAGGGTGAGCGCATCCCTATGGACGTTCAGGTCGGCGACGTTGTCATCTACGGTAAGTTCGGTGGCAACGAGGTCAAGGTCGACGGCGAGAAGTATCTGCTGATGCGCGCCGACGACATCTACGCCGTCGTCGAGGCCTAGTCTCGTCAGAATCTCTGATTCGTCTTTGAACGCGGCCGCCGCATAGGACTCGGAAGCGGCGACGCGAGTCACATTTCTTTTGGAGGATTACCCACTATGGCAAAGAACATTACGTTCAACACCGATGCCCGCGCTAAGCTCGCCAAGGGCGTCAACACTCTGGCCGACGCCGTTACCGTCACCATGGGCCCCAAGGGCCGCTACGTCGCTCTGCAGCGCACGTTCGGTGCCCCGACCATCACCAACGACGGCGTTTCCGTCGCCAAGGAGATCGAGCTCGAGGACAACATCGAGAACATGGGCGCCCAGCTGGTGAAGGAGGTCGCCACCAAGACCAACGACACCGTGGGTGACGGCACCACCACCGCAACCCTGCTCGCTCAGGCCATCGTCAACGACGGTCTGCGCAATGTCGCCGCTGGTGCCAACCCGCTGGCTATCCGTCGCGGTATCGACAAGGCCGTCAACGCCGCCGTCGCCGAGATGAAGAAGCAGGCCAAGCCGGTCGAGACCAAGGAGCAGATCGCTTCCGTCGGTACCATCTCTGCCGGTGACCCCGAGGTCGGCGAGAAGATCGCCGAGGCCATGGAGGTCGTGGGCAAGGACGGCGTCATCACCGTCGAGGATTCCCAGACGTTCGACATTACCATCGATACCGTCGAGGGCATGCAGTTCGATAAGGGCTATGTCTCCGCTTACTTCGTCACGGACAACGACCGCATGGAGGCCGTGATGAAGGACCCGTACATCCTCATCACCGACCAGAAGATCTCCAGCGTCCAGGACATCATGCCCGTTCTCGAGGCTGTCCAGCGCGCCGGCCGTGGCCTGCTCATCATCGCTGAGGACATCGACGGCGAGGCTCTGCCGACCCTGGTCCTCAACAAGATCCGTGGCGCCCTCAACGTCTGCGCCGTCAAGGCTCCGGGCTACGGCGATCGCCGCAAGCGCATCCTCGAGGACATCGCCGTCCTCACCGGTGGCCAGGCAGCTCTCGATGAGCTGGGCGTGAAGGTCGCTGACATCACCGCCGATATGCTCGGTACCGCTAAGTCCGTCACCATTTCCAAGGACAACACCGTCGTCGTCGGCGGCGCTGGCTCCAAGGAGGCCATCGACGCTCGCATCGCTCAGATCAAGGGCGAGATGGAGAACACTACCTCTGACTTCGACCGTGAGAAGCTCCAGGAGCGCCTGGCCAAGCTCTCCGGTGGCGTTGCCGTCATCAAGGTCGGTGCTGCTACCGAGTCCGAGCTCAAGGAGATCAAGCATCGCGTCGAGGACGCCCTGCAGGCTACCCGTGCTGCTGTCGAGGAGGGCATTGTCGCCGGCGGTGGCGTCGCCTTCATGGACGCTGCTCCTGCGCTCGATTCCGTCGAGATTGTTGACCCCGAGGAGAAGATCGGCGTCGACATCGTCAAGAAGGCTCTGACCGCCCCGGTCGCCACCATCGCCAAGAACGCTGGCTTTGAGGGCGCTGTCGTGGTCGACAAGGTTGCCGAGCTGCCCGCTGGCCAGGGTCTCAACTCTGCCAACGGCGAGTGGGGCGACATGATCGAGATGGGCGTCCTCGACCCCGTCAAG
Organism: uncultured Collinsella sp.; assembly: GCA_934646965.1. GTDB lineage: Bacteria > Actinomycetota > Coriobacteriia > Coriobacteriales > Coriobacteriaceae > Collinsella. The sequence goes on from CAKUEZ010000176.1 coordinate 2,139, forward strand.
GTCAGCCGCGTCACCCTGCAGAACGCTGCTTCTGTCGCCAGCCTGATTCTCATCACCGAGGCCACCGTCTCTGATGTGCCCAAGAACACTCAGCTTGAGGACGCTATCGCTGCTGCCACCGCTGGTCAGCAGGGCGGCGGTATGTACTAAGGCCGACAAGGTCTAGAACTCCCACCGGGAATCCGGGGGCGGGACGGGGCTTCTCTCCGGAACGTCCTCGGACATGCAAAGAGGCTCCGCATCGCGCTTCGCGCTGCGGAGCCTCTTTACGTCCTGCGGAATGTTCCGGAGAGAAGCCCCGTCCCGCCCCCGGATTCCCTACGTTTACGGCCTTGAGGTCGGCGTGGGCGGAGAACGTGGTTGTGGGGGATACGTGTCCCGGTCGCTGTTTCACGCTTTGCGTGAAAGGCGCGCTACTTTGGGATGGGTGGGGGAACGTGGCTGTTGCGGTGACAGATCTCTTTTGCTGTTTCGCGCTTTGCGCGAAAAGCACAACACTTTGGGAAGGATGGGCCACTTGGTCGAAGGCCTGTTCTGTCCTGGGCACATTGCTGGAACGTTTCCTCACCGGAAATTACCCTTGGCATACTTGCGCGAAAACCTGCTCGTGCTACACTGGCAATTGCTGTTTCAGGGCGGGGTGGAATTCCCCACTGGCGGTAAATCGGACGGTGTCAAAGGGGCGCCGTGGCGCAGGCGAGGTGCCTGCGGCCGAGCCGATGAGTCCGCGACCCGTGTGTGCGTTGGTTCGCATGCCGGCTGAACTGGTGAAATTCCAGTACCAACGGTTAGAGTCCGGATGAAAGAGGCAGGTGATCTTATGTCTGAACAGTCGCAGCATATCCATTTTGAGAACACGAATAGGTGGAGCACCAAACAACTCGTTACCATGGCGCTGATGTGTGCCTTGGGAGCGCTGTTTATGTATGTGCAGCTGCCCATCCTTCCTTCGGCGCCGTTTTTGACGTATGACCCGTCGCTGGTGCCGGCGATGGTGTGCGGATTTGCGTATGGCCCTGGTGCCGGCAC
>CAKUEZ010000177.1 GCA_934646965.1 uncultured Collinsella sp.
GTGCTTATTGCTACAATTCGTACAAATATGCTTTAAACGCACGAGGAAGGAACCACATGTTTGGTTTTAAGAAAGAGCTTTACACGCCCGAGTACCAGCTCGCTGGTGACGAGTGCGCGATTATCGAGACGTCGAAGGGCACGATCAGGGTCAAGTTTGACGGCGAGGGCGCTCCCATCCATGTGGCGAACTTCTGTGAGCTTTCCACGATGGGCTTCTACGACGGTCTTAAGTTCCATCGCTATGTGCCCGGCTTTGTGATCCAGGGCGGCGATCCCAATACTCGCGATATGTCCGGCGCCGATGTTGCCGCCGGCCTTGAGGGCCCCGACGGCATGCCCGGTACCGGTGGCCCCGGCTACTGCATCAAGGGCGAGTTTGCCACCAACCCGCGCAACAGCCATGTGGACGGTGCGCTTGCCATGGCGCGTTCCATGGATCCCGATTCCGCGGGTTCGCAGTTCTACTTCTGCCTGGGCGCCCAGCACAACCTCGATTCCGGCTACACCGTCTTTGGCACCACGGTCGAGGGCCTCGATGTGATTTCGCAGCTGCGCGCCGGCGACGAGATCGTCCACGTCGAGATCGTTCACGAGTAAAAGGGGACTTCCTTGAATAGCCAGCTGATCCAACAGGGCCGCGCCGCTTATCGCGCGGGTGATTTTTCCGCTGCCGCCCAGATGCTCGGTGCGGCAAAGACCCCCAGTGAGATCATGGGCGAGGCCGACCATCTGCGCGGCAACGCCCTGATGCACCTGGGCATGTACGCCGAGGCCGCCGAGGCCTACGCCGCCGCTCTGAACGACGGCACTTATGGCAAGCGCGGCGCGCTGCTCACCAACCGTGGCAAGGCGCTCGCCGCCGTAGGCGACTACACCACGGCCGCCCAGGCTTTCTCCGCCGCGACCCAGGACGCTTCTTACGCAACGCCCTTTAAGGCCTACCTGGGCCTGGGCAACGCGCTCTTCCAATCGGGCGACTACGCCAATGCCGGCACCGCCTTCCGCCAGGCCGCCATCGATGGCGCTAACCCGGCTCCTGCCGCCGCCCTTGGCGAGCTTGGCCGCTGCTTCATCAAGCTCGGTCGCCCGGCAGACGCCGTGGAGACCTATCGCACGGCTATCGATTTTGCCGGTCCGCGCGACGACAGCCGCGCGCTGAACGCCGGCATGGGCGAGGCGCTCTCTGCCGCCGGTCGTCCCTCCGAGGCACTCGACGCTTTTAACGCCGCCACCGCCGACGGCATTTACCAGCTTACGCCCGAGCAGTCCGACGAGCTTGCCCGCGTGCACGATTCGCTCGCCGCGCTTTCGGCCCAGACTGCCATGGCCACGGCTCCGGCTCCCTCGATGGACGCTCCTGCCGTCGACCCGCTCGACCCCACGGGTGCGACCGGTCAGTTTATGCCCGATCCCTCGGACACCGGCTTCTTTACGCTGTCTGAGTCCGAGATGGTCCAGCAGGACCGCAAGCAGGCCAAGGTCCGCCGTCGCCATCGCCACACGGGCCTTAAGGTCTTCCTGGTGCTGCTTCTGCTGATCGTGATCGCCGCCGGCGGTCTGGGCTTTGCCTACACGCGCGGCATGGGCATCCCCTCGCAGGAGTCCGTCATCACCGATCTGTTCCAGGCTGCCGGCGACGGCGATACCGCCAAGGCCGAGTCCTGCCTGGCCTCGAGCCTGTCCGAGGACGCCAAGGCAATGATCATCTCCTCGATTCCGCAGGGCGCCACCGTGTCCATCGAGGGTATGGACCAGTCCATGACTGAGACCACTGCCAAGGTGAAGGCTTCGCTGTCCAAGGGCGGCGAGCAGGAGTACACCGTCAAATTCGTGCGCTCTGACAACCATATCGGTTGGGCCGTGTCCTCGTTCGATATCGATTTCTCGGCTGCCGATAACCAGTAGTGACCTTATGGGGTTTGGCCATGCCCGGTGCCTCGCCGCGAGCGGGGTGCCGGGTTTGCGCTAGTATGAGCTATTAGGTTTTCCAGCAATCATCCAACACATCAGGAGTTGCGTTGTTTTCTTTGATGGATATGTTCTTCGGTAGCTACGCGGGCGATCTTGCCATCGACCTCGGTACCGCCAACACGCTTGTCTCTGTGCGCGGCAAGGGCATCGTCATCCGCGAGCCCTCCGTCGTCGCCATCGACAAAAACGATGAGCGCATCCTGGCGGTCGGCATCGAGGCCAAGCGCATGCTCGGCCGTACGCCCGGCAACATCGTGGCCGTTCGTCCCCTCAAGGACGGCGTCATCGCCGACTTCGATGTTACCGAGGCCATGCTTCGCTACTTTATCGACAAGGCGTCCGAGAAGCGCTATCCGTGGACCCCGCGTCCGCGCGTCGTCGTTTGCGTCCCCTCGGGCGTCACGTCGGTCGAGAAGCGCGCTGTCTTCGAGGCTACGATTCAGGCCGGCGCTCGCCAGGCCTACCTGATCGAGGAGCCCATGGCAGCCGCCATCGGCGCCGATCTGCCCGTCGAGGAGCCCACCGGCTCCATGGTCATCGATATCGGTGGTGGTACCACCGAGGTCGCCGTTATCGCCATGGGCGGTATCGTCGTTTCCCAGTCCATCCGTATTGCCGGCGACGAGTTTGATCAGGCAATCCTCACGCACGTTCGTGATGCTTACAACCTGGCCATCGGCGAGCGTACGGCCGAGGACATTAAGATCAAGGTCGGCTCCGCTGTGCCGCTCAAGGACGAGCTCGACGTCGAGGTCAACGGCCGCGATGTCATCACGGGCCTGCCCAAGACGGTTCGCATCGAGAGCGAGGAGATTCGCCGAGCCCTCAACAAGCCGCTCGACGAGATGGCCAAGGCCGTTAAGGATGCCTTGGACGCCACGCCGCCCGATCTTGCCTCGGACCTTATGTACTACGGCATTCTGTTGACCGGCGGCGGCGCGCTGCTGCGCGGTCTTGACGTGCGCCTGCGCGACGAGACCGGCGTCTCTGTCAACGTCAGCCCCACGGCGCTCGACAACGTCGTCAACGGCTGCGCCCGCGTGCTCGAAGCCAACGCATTTGACGGTGGCTTCGTCCAGACCAATGCTTAATTTCCAAAAGGTGGATTCCATTTGGCACGATCTTCGGGTTTCTCTTCAAATCTGAATACCAAGCGACAATCAACGGGTATGCGCCCGTTGATTGTTTTCAGC
>CAKUEZ010000178.1 GCA_934646965.1 uncultured Collinsella sp.
CTCGATGAGTTGGGCCGCCTGCCGGGCATCGGTCCCAAGTCGGCCCAGCGCATCGCCTATTACCTGCTCGAGGCCGACGCCGAGGAGGCCCGTCGTCTAGCCGAGGCCATCCTGGAGGTTAAGCAGGAGGTTCACTTTTGCAGCCGTTGCTTTAACTACGCCACGGCCGACGAGTGCTCCATCTGCCAGGATTCGATGCGCGACACCACCCGCATTTGCGTGGTGGGCGAGCCGCGCGACGTCCAGGCGATCGAGCGCACGGGCAGCTACCATGGTCTCTATCATGTGCTGGGCGGCGTGATCAGCCCCATGGACAAGATCGGCCCCGAGCAGCTGCATATCCGCGAGCTGCTGGCGCGCTTGGGCCACGAGGACATCCACGAGGTCATTATCGCCACCAACCCCAATATCGAGGGCGAGACCACGGCGAGCTACCTGGCCCGTACCATCAAGCCGCTGGGCGTCGAGGTGTCGCGTCTGGCGAGTGGCCTGCCCGTGGGCGGCGACCTGGAGTATGCCGACGAGCTTACGCTCGGGCGCGCCATCGAGGCCCGTCGCGCGATCTAGCCGCCGGGTGCTCCGCGGCATGGCTTGCCACCCTGCCGCACGGGGTGCCCATAATTGGGCTCGCGTTCGTGCGTTTGTTGTACAACAAACCTGCTCCGTATCCGCTTATCGCGTGGACGGGTTCGCTTGCGTCCCATATTTTCCCATTCGTTGCGCAACCTTTTGGGTTCGCTGATACACTCAACTATGGATATGTATGAATGCGCCGCTCTTGAGCGGCGTGTTTTTGTTGGAGGAGAACGCATGCGGCCCGGGGGCACTCAGACAAAGCGTGGCGCCGCGGTGCGCATGCGACGCCGGCTGGGCCTGGCGCCTCGGGCATATGTGCTGCTGTCCTGCTCGCTGGTGCTCGTCGTTGCCGGCGTCTCTGCCTACGGCATGACGGTGCCGTCCATGGTGCAGGCGCATACTGCGCGCGAGTTGCATATAGGACGCAAAGCCAAAAGCGACCTGGGAACGACAACCGGATATGCGTGGGCGAGCGTGGTCTCGCACGTTGTGTTTGGTGCCGACCCCGCGGACGAGGGCGAAGCGCCGGACAACGAGGTCACGCTGGCAAACGGTAAGACCATCGTGCTCACCAACACCAGGGTCATCACGAAGCTATCCAACAACAGCGTGGCGTCTGTCGTAAACAAGGCCGAGCAGCAGAAGGAGCAGGATACGCAGCAGGCGGGCAAGCCCGGCGGCTCGGATGGGTCTGGTTCCGGCACCGGATCGGCGGGTTCGGGCGGCGGCTCCGGTTCGGGATCAACGTCTGGCGGTGGGTCCGCGAGCGGTGGCTCGACGGACGGTGGCGCCGGCGGCGACACGAACTCGGGAGGTCTTTCGGCTGCCGAGGAGGAGAGCATCCACAGCTGGCTCGTGACCAAATACAACATGCTCGATGGCTATGTCGCCCGCGCCAATAGCGTGGTAGCGACCTACAACTCCACGGGCGACACCGGACCGTGCAACAGCCTGGTCAATGACATGTTTGTCATCCGTGCCGAGTTTGGCCGACAGACGTTTCCGCCCCAGTCAAAGTGGTATCGGCAATTCGCCAACCTTTGGGGTTGCTACACCAACCTGTGCCAATGGGTCGGGCATTACGGCGATGATAACGTTGCGCTCAACAACTTCAATAACAATGTGGCGGCGATTGCCCTATGATGACCGATCTTGTTTCCGCCGCAACCCAATCGCTTGCCCATGATCCCATGGTGGGCCTGCGTCTGGCGCGCGTCGACGGGTTTGAGCCTGCCGTCGCCCTGGGCACGGACGAGCTTCCTGCCTACCTGCGCCGCTTTACGATGCTGTTTGCCGATGACGCCACCATGCGCCGCGGCGGCATCGGCCGCGTGACGCGTGCCGTCAACGTGCAGGGCGAGGCCGTGGCGCTCAAGCAGCTCATCTTGCCGACACGCGACGAATTTGATGACGATGCCGCCCACGAGGCGCTGGTCACTAAATTCAAAGCCGCGTTTCGCGAGGAATATGAATGTCATCGCGCCCTTTCGGGCCTTAAGGGCTTCCCCCGCCTCTATGGATGGGGTGAGGTCGAGGGCGTGCCCGCGATTGTCATGGAATGGGTCGAGGGTGAGACGCTCGCTCGTCTGCGTTCGCGCCTTGCCGTGGACGATGCCGGGCGCCTGTCGCCGCTCGTGGCGGCGCGGCTGGGTCGCGACCTGTTCGATCTGCTCTGCCGCATGAGCCTGGTGGGTGAGGGCTTTGTCCATCGCGACATCTCGCCTGCCAATATTATGGTGCGCACGGCGCGTCTACCGCTCGAGCGGCAGCTTGCCGAGGGCGCCTTTGACCTGTGCCTGATCGACTTTGGCTCGTCGCTGGCGCTCGAGCCCGCTTCGGCCGTGGCTGGAACCGGCGGCAAGGCGTCCTTTACGGAGCGCTATGCCACGCTACGTCGTGCGACGGTGGCCTACGCCCCGCCCGAGATGCTCACCGATGATATTCCCGACCTGCGCGTTTTGCGCATGTCGCCGGCAATCGACGTGTATGCCGCGGCGAGCACGGTCTACGAGCTCATCGCCGGCGTCGCGCCGTATGAGGTGGCTCCGGGTGCATCGGGGACCTCGGGCTCGCGCAAAAAGACGCGTGATATCGCTAGCCCTTATCGCCTCAAGATGGACACGCTGCCCGACTATCCCGTCGGTGCCCATGCGCCCGGTTGCGACTTGACGCAACTGCTGCGACGCGAGCCCGATGTGGCGCTCGCTGCGGCCGAGCAGGCTCAGCAGCTGGGACTCGATCCAAATTCCGAGGACCTGCGCGATGCGCTGGCGTTTGTCGATGCCCAGCTGTTCGACGTGGTGATGGCCTGCCTGTCCTGTCATCAGGAGGATCGTCCCGAGCCGGCTGCGGTGGAGGCGGCACTCTCGGCGTTTTGCGACCACTATGCGCAAAATGTCGGTCGCTCGCTTCGCGCTGAGCCGCTCATGCCGTGCCCGATGGAGGTATCGGGCCGCGCGATGCGGCGTGCGGCGATGGTCGGCGCGACGGCTGCCTGCGGCGTGCTGTGGGCTGCTGTCGTGGTGTCGGCGGCGCTGCTGGTGTCGGGTGCTCGCGCGACGGTTGCCA
>CAKUEZ010000179.1 GCA_934646965.1 uncultured Collinsella sp.
GCCGAGGTCGCCGCCCTCAAGGACCGCCTCGCCGCCTCCGAGCAGCGTGCGGCCGTGGCCGAGGCCAAGGTCGAGGTCATGACCCAGATGAGGGGCGAGTAGGATGTCCACCTCGAAGATGTCGCATCGTACAGCCGTTGCTGTGGGGTTGATCGTCCTTCTTGCCGTAGCGATTGTCTGGACGGTCGCGGACGGCGCTGGAGCCGACTCGACTACTATCGGCGCCGTTCTGGCGCACCAGGATACAGCGTGGGTATCGGTCGGCGTAATTGCCGTTATTGTTGTCGCCGTGCTTGAACTGGTGGGTTGACGGCATACGTGATCAACGAACAAAAGCAATAGATCAATCAAGTATTCGGTTTGGAGCAAATCATGAAAAAGCGCGTTAGCAAAAATAGCATCAGCCTGGCTCGAACTCTCGGAGTCGCCGGTCTTTTGGCGGTTGCCCTGGTTACGACCTCTGGATGTAGCAAGGCAGACGATCACCAGACGGCAGTTCAGGTCGCCGATTCTGACAACGCGCAGGAAGAGGGCGCGGTTTGCGGCAAGATGGAGTATTCAATCACCGGCGTCGAGGTACATGATTCGGCGGATGACGATGGCGGGAAGGTCGCCGTTGTTCACTGGCACGCCATCAACAATCGAACCGCAGATTCCTTTGCCATTGGAAGCTACATCACGGCCTATCAGAATAAGCAGATGCTTTCTCGCGGTTTTGCCGCCGATTTGCAGGAAGACCACTTCTCTTCGCAAGGGCTTGCGCCGGGAGGCGAATGCGACGGTGTGTCGATTTTCGAACTCAATGACATGTCCCCCATCGAAGTGAAGATCGACGGAGTTGGGGCTGGATCGAACTCTCTCGACCAGACCTTTGAATTGGAGTAGGCCGTATGGCATCTAATTTCTAGAAACCCTCTAGAGCATTTCTAGAGAGTTTCTAGAACTGAAAACCGGGCGCAGCATCTTCGATCGGCACGATGTCTCGGTAGATCAGGCGATGTCTGTCGTCGCGCCATTCGTCGCCGTGATAATGTCCGAAGAACCAAGCGCGGTAGCTGAGCCGGCCGTCGAGCTCGGCAAGGAATCGCTGAAGTCGGTCGCCCCGATATTCGCGTCCGCGCTCCCGGCACAGCCCCTCATCAAGGGCGGCAGGAGCCTCATGCGTCACCACGTAATCGACCTTCCAGTCCACGCGGTCGAGCGAGGCGCGGCAGTGCTCCATCTCTTCCTCGCTCGGCATCTCCTCGGGCCACCAGCTCCTCCCCTCCCTGCGATACTGCCTGTCGTTGCTCGCGGCACCGCCCATGGCAAGGACCGTGAGCCCGTCGATGTCGAACACCTCTCCGCGCATCAGGTGCAGCACGTGCGGTCGCACCTCATGGACGAGCCCGCCGTTCCACTCCCATACCGGCAGATTAGCCAAGGCGTGATGGTTCTCATGGTTGCCGTCTACGAAACACGTGGTCCACGGCTTCGACTCGAACCAGTCGAGCCAGTATTTCTCGGCGTTGGATCCATCCCAGACAAAGCCGAAGTCGCCGGCCACGATCACCGCGTCATCGCGCGTCAGGGTCCGGCCCAGCGGCCAAGACTTGGAGGTAAACCGGCTGGACCCGTACTCGGCCCTGCCGTGCACGTCGCCCGTCACATAGACCGTCATCAGTACGCACCCCACGGCAGGAGTTTGTCCCCGAGCCCCACGATCCGGTCATACAGCACCGTGTGCCGTTCGTCCGGATTGCCGTCTCGGTGAAAATGTCCGTAATACCAGCGCTTGTAGTCCAGGCGGTCCTCGAGCTCGTCGAGGAATCCGGTCAACCGGTCCACATCAGGGCGTTCCCAGCCTGGGTCCGGGTAGAGCGTCGGCGAGAGCATGCGCGTGGCGCAGGTATGGGTGATGACGCAGTCGACTTTCCAGCCGACCTCGTCGAGCCTTGCCCGCGCGGTATCGAATTCGCGCTCGTCCGGGAGCTCCTGAGGCCACCAGCTGGAATACGGAACGCGGTATTCCCTGTCCACGCTCGTGGCACCGCCCATGGTGAAGATTGTCGATCCGTCGAGCTCGAAGACCTCGCCGCGCGTCAGGCGCCGAATGGACGAGGTGTCCGACAGGCGCTGCGTCAGCCCGCCATGCCATAACTCCACGGGGCGCTCCGCCCAGTGATCGAAGCGCTCGTGGTTGCCGTCGGCGAACAGTACCGTGTAGGGGCGCGACTCCAGCCAAGCTATGTCGGCGCATTCCTCGGCGGAAAAGTTCCACGGAAAGCCAAAGTCACCGGCAACGATGAGATAGTCGTCGCTCGTCAGACTGTCCCCAAGTTCCCAGTCGCGGAGCTTTTGCATGTCGAGCCCGCCGTGGATGTCGCCTGTCACGTATGCCGTCATCGGATCGCCTCTTTCCGCTTGTACGCCGCCAGCTCGCGCTCGACCTGCCTGTCGCCGGTCTCGTTGACCCACCAGGGCCATTTCACCCGGCCGCACGGCTCGCCGACTCCGGCGAACCACTCCCTCAGCCCGTCGAGACTCACCGGGGAGTGCCCGTTGGCATCGCAACCGACGTCGTAGCGCAGAAGGCCCTGCTTGCGGTTGAACTCGTTGTACGCGCCGCCGCTGCTGTGGATATGCCCGTGGAGGTGCCACGATCCATGGTTCATGCCCTGCCAGTCGGCCATGGGGTAATGGCTCAGGACGATCTTCTGCCCGTCGATCTTGAGCACGCAGATCGGCAGCTCCACGGTGAACGCGCCCGCGACCGCCGGCTGGGTCCAGTCCTTGTCGTGGTTTCCCGGGACGAGGTGGATACGTCTGCAGGCGATTCGCTTGCGCAGCCCGTAGGCGTCCTGGGCGGTCATCTTGAATGAGAAATCCCCCAGGATGTAGAGCTCATCGTCCACGGCGACTTTGCCGTTGATGTTGTCGACGATGGCGTCGTTCATCTGCCAAATCGTCTCCCACGGGCGGTCGGTGAACTTCAGCACGTTCTCATGCCCGAA
>CAKUEZ010000180.1 GCA_934646965.1 uncultured Collinsella sp.
CGGCTGGGGTGGCGGAGCTTGGCAAGGGTCTTGGACTCGATTTGGCGGATACGCTCGCGCGTGACGCCAAACTCGCGACCGACTTCCTCGAGCGTGCGGGGATGTCCGTCAACGAGGCCAAAGCGCAGCTCGATAACCTTGCGCTCGCGATCGGCAAGCGAGTCGAGCACCTGGGTGAGCTGCTCCTGCAGCATGGAGAAGCTGGCGGCATCGGGCGGAACGATGGCCTGGGAGTCCTCGATAAAGTCGCCCAGCTGGGAATCCTCTTCCTCGCCGATGGGGGTCTCGAGCGACACGGGCTCCTGCGAGATCTTCTGGATCTCGCGGACGCGGTCGGCGCTCATATCCATCTCGGCACCGATCTCCTCGGGGGTCGGGTCGCGACCCAGGTCCTGGAGGAGCTGGCGCTGCACGCGGACGAGCTTGTTGATGGTCTCGACCATGTGCACGGGAATACGGATGGTACGGGCCTGGTCGGCGATGGCGCGCGTAATGGCCTGGCGGATCCACCACGTGGCATACGTGGAGAACTTGAAGCCCTTCTGGTAGTCGAACTTCTCGACGGCGCGAATCAGACCGAGGTTGCCCTCCTGAATCAGGTCCAGGAACAGCATGCCACGACCGACGTAGCGCTTAGCGATGGAGACGACCAGACGCAGGTTTGCACTGATGAGCGCCTGCTTGGCCTCGAGACCGACGTTCTCGATACGAGTCAGGCGACGCATCTCGGCACGCGTGAGCTCGATCTCGCCTGCATCGGCGGCCTCGAGCTTCTCAGTGGCCTCGAGACCGGCCTCGATCTTCATGGCCAGATCGACCTCTTCGGAGGCGGTCAACAGGTCGACCTTGCCGATCTCCTTAAGATACATACGGACCGGATCGCCGGTCAGCATCACCGTGGAGGCATCGATGCCGCGTACGCGCGAACGCGAACGGGACGTGCGCACGGTGCGCTTCTTCTTGCTCTTGGAAGAGCCCATCTCGGCATCGGCCTGACGGGCCATCTTGAGCTCGTGATCGTCGAGAGAGCCGGAATCGTGCTCGTCGTCGTCATCGAAATCGTCGGTATCGGTATCGTTATCGTCATCGTCGACGTCCATGGGGGCGTCGTCGTTGCCGCTCGCGGAGATAATCTGGATGCCGCTGTTGCGCAGCGCGGAATACACCGCGGTGAGCTGCTCGTCGGAAACATCGATATCCTTCAGGGCGACCTGAATCTCGTCCTCGGTTACCGAAGTCCTGTTTGAGCCGTTGCCCATGAGCTTTGCAACGTAGGATTCCAGCCCAGTACCCGTGCTCTCAGTCTTTTTTGGCACAGATTCTCCCTTCATAGTCCACAGGACTCATTACTTTAGCACACACTTAAACGTCTATACCCAAAAAGCGGACTGGATATAGGCGAGAATACGCTGGTTGACCACAACATCTAGGCCTGATCGGCGCCCGCAGTCTCCAAACCGAGCAAACGGAACGGGTCGGCCACGCCGCCGATCGACTTCTCGAGCTCGCGTTGGCGCTGCGTGTCCTGCACCGCCTGCATGGTCAGCATACGCCGGGCCTCGTCATCGAGCGAATGGTCCCGGCGCAGCTTGGCCTGCGCGGCTCGCATGCGGCGCTTGATGGTATAGAGCTCGAGCGTGTCGAGCATAAACACGATGTTCGTCTCGGTCGGGTGCTTACTCGTCGCCGAGATGCGCCCGGCGCTCACAAGCGTTGCCGCCTCGGGACACACCGCGCGCGCCGCGTCCATGCACGCCGTGGGATCGGTACCCGGCGGCGTCGCCAGCACGGCCCAGGCAATGGACTCGTGACGCGGGTCGACCCACTCGATGGAGCAAATGCGATCGGCGTACGTGCGGAACAGGTCGGGATAGCTGGTAAGCATGGTCAGAAGCTCGCGCTCCCCCGCTAGAGACTTACGCTCCAGATCGGTGAGTACGATCGGTGTCGCCGGAGCTGCGGGCGCAACCGAAGCATCGGGAACAGGCACGGCGCCTTCCATCCCATCCGGCACATCAATCGGCGGCAGGCCGTCGTTGACCTCTACCGGCGCAGCACCATAGGCGTCGAGCGGAACGTAGTCGTACGGCTCCTCCTCGACCGGTGCAGAGACAGGCGGCGTCGCGCCCGACGCCCAAGAGCCGCGAGACATCCCTTGCGGACCGGACACCCGACCGCCCCCATTTCCGGAGCGTTCGGCCTGTGCACGCTGACGCTCGTATTTTTGCTCACGGCGGCGCTCCGCATCTTCGCGCTTGGCGACATCGCGGAACACGCGACCCGAGCTCGACCGCACCGTCTCCAGGTCCAAACCCAACAGGTCGGCAATCTGGATAAAGTACGTGTCGATCATATAGCTGTCGCGCAGCGGATAGATGAGCGTGAGCGCATCCTCAAGCGCTTTGGCGCGTCCGCCCGGCGTGGTGATGTCACTCGACTCCTGCAGCGAGCGGTAGACGAAGTCCATGAGCGGCTCGGCGGCATCGATGCGCGCTTGCAGCTCCTTGCCACCGTGCGCGGTAATGAACTCCATGGGGTCGTTGCCGTCGGGCAGCACCACGCAGCGCAGGTCCATCGAGTCCCGCTCGATAAACTGAATCGCGCGACGGGCGGCCTTTTGACCGGCAGCATCGCCGTCAAACATATAGACGATGCGCTTGGCAAAGCGGGTGAGCGTTTTGACGTGATGCTCCGTCAGCGCCGTGCCCAGCGTGGCGACGACGTTCTTGACCCCCGCCTCCCAGCAGGCGATGCAATCGGTATAGCCCTCCACCACGATGGCGGTATCCTGCGCGACGATAAACTCCTTGGCCCAGTTAAAGCCGTAGAGGTTTCGCTTTTTATGGAACACGCTCGTCTCGGCGGTGTTGAGGTACTTGGGCTG
>CAKUEZ010000181.1 GCA_934646965.1 uncultured Collinsella sp.
AGCGTTCATGCCTCTAATATCCCCTCGTCGAAACGATTACACGGTTAGGTACTGTACTATAGCGGTTTTTAGTCGATAGCGCCGATACGGTTGAGCGGCCAATAGCGAACGAGCGCCACGGCGATCAAATCGGAACGGTCGACCGGGCCAAAGTAGCGTGAGTCGGCTGAGTTCTCGCGGTTGTCGCCCATCACCCACACGCAGTCGTCGGGGACGGTGTAGGGATAGCTCACCTGGGCGGAAGGCGCCTGGACCGAAAGCGGCCAGCTCATGCCGGTCGTATAGTCCTCGTCGAGCGCCTGGCCGTCGACGACGACCTTGCCGTCCTGGAGGTCGACCGTCTGGCCGGCGGTGGCGATAACGCGCTTTACGAGCACATCGTGCTCGGAGGTACCATCAGGGTTGTGGAACACCACGATGTCGTCCTGTTTGACGGGCTGGCCGAGCTCAAGGGTAACCTTTTGCGCCAGAATCTGATCGCCAATCTCAATCGTGGACTCCATGGAGCCGGTGGGTACCACAAAGGGCTCGATCACAAACGTGCGGATCAGGAAGGTGGCGGCGAGCGCGATTGCGACGACCGCGATCCACTCAAAAGCGCTCCTCAGCGCGGAATGCTGCGATGAAACCATACTCACTCCTCGCTCTGCGAATACGAAGCGTCCAGGATATCCTGAGCGTACGCGCGCTCCTCGGGCGTGAGCCGTGCCGTCTCGATCAGATCGGGACGCCAACGACAGGTACGCTCGATGGCATTCTTGCGACGCCAAGCATCGACCTTGGCGTGGTCGCCGCTCACGAGCACCGGGGGCACGCCCTCGCCGTTGAACTCGGCGGGACGGGTGTACTGCGCGTACTCGAGCAGGCCTCCGTCCTCGGCGGTCGAGAACGACTCGTCCACATTGCTCATCTCGTCGCCCAGGGCGCCGGGAATGAGGCGTACGACGGCATCGGCCACGACCATAGCGGGCAGCTCACCGCCCGTGAGCACGTAGTCGCCGATCGACAGGCGCTCATCGGCATACGCATACGCGCGCTCGTCGACGCCCTCGTAACGGCTGCACACGAACAGCAGACGCTCGCTTTTGAGCAGGCGCTCGGCCACATGCTGCGTAAAGGGCTCGCCACAGGGGGTAAAGAACACCACGGTGGGCTTGGGGCCCTCGGCGCTAATGGCCTCGATGGCCTCGGCAATGGGCTCGACCTTCATGAGCATGCCCTGCCCGCCGCCGTACGGCTCGTCATCGACGGTGCGATGACGGTCGTGCGTCCAGTCGCGCAGGTTATACGCCTTAAAATCAAAAAGGCCGGCCTTGCGGGCGCGGCCCAAAATCGATGTGGACATGGCGGGCTCAAACATCTCGGGAAAGACCGAAAGGGTCTCGATCAGCATGTTGTCCTCCCTACTTGTCCATATCGATCAAGCCGTCCATCACGTGGACGGAAATTGTTCCTGTGTCGGGAAGATCGAGCACAACCTGCTCGATCACGGGAATCAGCACCTCGCCGTACCGATCGCCCTCGACAACCCAAACATCGTTGGCGGGCGTCGACATGATCTCGACGATCGAGCCAAGCGAACCAAAGCGCTCGTCGACCACCTCGCGACCCATCAGGTCGGTATAGGCGGCGTCGAGCGAATCGAGCTCAAAGTCGTCACGATTGGCCAGCACGTAGCATCCGGTGATGCCCTCGGCGGCCGTCAAGTCGTTAATGCCCTCAAACGAGACCAGATCGCCATCGCCCGTATCAGTAACGGACACGACCGTGAAAAAACGGTCGCGCTTGAGCGCCGGCGGCGTCAGGGCGACGCGCATACCCGGCTCCAATACAGAAGAAAGCCCCCGCAGCGGCTGCGCGAGGACCTCCCCCTTCCTTCCGTGCGGCTTGACCACACGGGCGATGTTTTTGTACTGGGACCTCAAGGTCCTAGCCCAGAACCTCTACCTCGACAGCGGTGTCGAGGCGAGCGGCCAGTGCACGGGCGAGCGTGCGAATGGCCTTAATGGTACGGCCACGACGGCCGATGACCTTAGCGACATCATCCTCGGCAACCGACACCTCAATCGTAGAGGCGTCGTCGCCATCGATGACCTCAAGGCTCACGGAATCCGGGTCGTCGACGATCTGAACAACGAGATATTCGACGAGATCGGCGATGCGATCTGAGAGCATTGCCTCACCCTCGAGCTGTGCAGCGTCAACCTCAGGCACGATTTACTCCTCGGCGCCCTCAGCGGCCTCAGCGGCAGCCTTAGCGGCCTCGGCCTCTTTGGCGAGCTGCTTCTTGGACTTCTTAACGACGGTCTCGGTCTTCTCGCCCTCGTTGGCGGCCTTGACCAGAGCGGCGACGGCGTCGGTGAGCTGAGCGCCCTTGGACTGCCAGTCGGCAATCTTCTCGAGGTCGAGGTTGATGGTCTTGGGGGCGGTCATCGGGTTGTAGCGGCCAACCTCCTCGATGATACGACCGTCACGCGGGGCGCGGGAATCGGCGACGACGACACGGTAGTACGGACGCTTCTTAGCGCCGTGACGAGCAAGGCGAATCTTGACTGCCAAAGGAAACTCCTCCAACCAAGCAGCTTTAGGCTGCAACTACAAACAAACAGTTGAACATAATACGCCATCGACGCGGGCAGGTGAAGTCCGTGAGACCAACTTCTTCGGTGTAGTCGAAGGCAAATCCATATCTTAGACAAGAATTCGCGATTTGCAAGCACATCCACGCACCCCACATGAGCTGCGCGGTATACTCATGACATGGATAGACGCGAACATACATACGGTTATGAGGATGCTGCGGGCGTCACGCCGCCGCCCTGGACGGGTCCGGCGGTGGGCCTGATGGACCTCGATGCGTTTTTTGC
>CAKUEZ010000182.1 GCA_934646965.1 uncultured Collinsella sp.
TTTGTCTCCACCCGCATAGCGGGTGGGTTGAAGCTGGCCGCTGCGCGCCCAGCAGACTAAAGTCTTGAACACGCAAAGGAGAGCACTTAATGTGCTCTCCGTCTTGCGCAGGACTGTCCGAGCAGGCGATGTTGCCCTATACGCCCGCCCAGGTCCGCCGGGACTACGACAGCTTAACGATCGGCGCAAAACCCTTCATCAGCTTTTTGGTCTGGCCGGTCTTTTCGAATTGGACCTCGATCATGTCTCCGACAACCGAGATCACGGTACCCGTGCCAAAGGTCTTGTGGCTCACGGTATCGCCCGCGGCAAAGTCCTGTGACGCACTCGAACGATCGACCTTGCGCTCCACCGTCGGCGACACCTTCGACGTGGACTTCTTGGCGCGCGGCGCACCCGAGCCAAAGGTCGAGGCAACGCGGCCGGCGTCGGGCGAAACCCCGCGATGACGCTCGGTGCCATAGCTACTGCCACCAAAGAAATCGTCGAAGCTCGATCCACCACGCGAACCGGAACCGCCGGTCGAGCGCGTGCGCGAGCCAAACACCTTGCCACCATACATGTCCGAGCCCATGCCCGAGCCAAAGGTACCGTGACGGTCGCCGCGCTTCTCCCAGCCTGTACCCTCAAAACCGGCAGAGCCGATACCGCTAAACTCGATGTCCTCAAACGGAATCTCGTTGAGGAAGCGCGAGCGCGGGTTGGCCGAGGTCGAGCCGTAGGTGCGGCGCGTGGCCGCATATGTCAGGAACAGGCGCTTGCGGGCGCGCGTGATGGCGACGTAGGCCAAGCGACGCTCCTCCTCGAGCTTGCCCGGATCATCGCTGCCGCCAAAGTCGTGTACGTGCGGGAAGATGCCCTCCTCCATGCCGGCCACGAAGACCGCCGGGAACTCCAGACCCTTGGCGGAGTGAATGGTCATCATGGTGATGGCATGCGTCTCGCCGGCAAGGGAGTCCAGATCGGAGCGCAGGGCCAGCCACTCCATGAGGGCGGGCAGTGCCTTGCAGGTGAGCGGGCCGTAGGTGCGCTCAATCTCGTCAGCATGCACGGCACCGGCCGGCAGCTCCGTCGGCGCGGCATAGGCGTTGCCCGCGATGGCGGCGGCCAAGGCATCCTGCGGCGAGAGCGCCGGGGCGGCCAGGCTATCGAGCGGATTGGAGCCAGCGGCATCGCGAGCGCCGACCAGCGCCTCAAACGAGGACGCGGGCGCGGACGGGCCGGGCTCGGGCGCCGGGGCGCTCACCACGACGGGCTCGGGCTCGGCGCCGGCCGGCACATCGGCAACGCCAGCCGCACGCAGCTCTTCCAAGCTCTCGAGCGTGCCCTCGATATCCTCGTGCGTCTCCTCAAATTCGGCGGCAACGCCCAGGAATTCCTGGATGTTCTCGGCGCGGCTCTCGGACTCCATAGTGCCCTCGGCGCGGAACGCCTGCAGCAGGCCCGTCTTGTCGACGATCATCTCGACGACGTCCTTGAGCTCGCCGTCCATGCGACGACCCTCGCGCACCAGCGCCACAAAGCTCGACAGGCCGTTGCGCACCTTGGCGCTAAACATGCCCGTCTCAGCCGTCGCGATCTCGCAGGCCTGGAAGAACGAGCAGCGGTTATCGCGCGCCAGCTGCTCGATCTTTTGGATCGAGGTGGAGCCGATACCGCGACGCGGCGTGTTGATGACGCGCTTGACGCTCATCTCGTCGGCCGGGTTCACGATCATCTTGAGGTAGGCCATGACGTCGCGGATCTCGGCACGGTCGAAGAATCGCGTGCCGCCCACGATCTTGTAGGGCACGCCCGCGCGCAGGAACATATCTTCGAGGATACGAGACTGGGCGTTGGTGCGGTAGAAGACGGCGATGTCGTCGTAGCTCGTACCCTTGGAGTGCAGCTTTTCGATCTCGCCGGCAATCCAGCGACCCTCGTCGCGCTCATCGCTCGCCTGGAAGGCCTGGATCTTCTCGCCGTCACCCTCGGCCGTAAACAGGCGCTTGTCCTTGCGCTGCGAGTTGTGGCGCACCACGGCGTTGGCGGCGCTCAGAATGTGACCCGTGGAGCGGTAGTTCTGCTCCAGCTTGACGGTCTTGCAGTTTTTAAAGTCCTTCTCGAAGTCCAGGATATTGGTGATGTCAGCGCCGCGCCAGCTGTAAATGGACTGGTCGTCGTCGCCCACGACCATGAGGTTTTGGTACTTGGCGGCCAGCAGGTTGGCGATCTCGTACTGGACGTGGTTGGTGTCCTGATACTCGTCGACGCTAATGTAGCGGAAGCGCTCCTGGTACTTGTCGAGCACCTCGGGACGGGTGCGCAGCAGCTCGAGCGTGCGCACAAGCAGGTCGTCGAAGTCCATGGCGTTGGCGGCGCGCAGGCGGCGCTCCAGCTCCAGGTAGACCTGCGCGGCCTTTTTGTCGTTGGGGCTGTCGGCGGATTTGAGCATGTCCTCGGGGCCGATCATGGCATTTTTAGCCGAGCTGATCTTGCTGCGGATCATATTGATGGGGAACTGCTTTTGCTCGATGCCAAGCGCCTGCATAATGTCGCGCACCATGCGCTTGGAATCGTCGTCATCGTAGATGGTGAACTGGCCGGTGTAGCCCAGCAGGTCGGCGTCCTCACGCAGCATGCGCACGCACATGGCGTGGAAGGTGCACACCCACATACCGCGGGTGCCGTTGGGGATGAGTGCGGCCAGACGCTCGCGCATCTCGGCAGCAGCCTTGTTGGTAAACGTGATGGCCAGGACCTGCCAGGGCTTAACGCCCAGGTCGCCCAGCATATGGGCGATGCGGAAGGTCAGGACGCGGGTCTTGCCCGAGCCGGCGCCGGCGAGGACCAGCAGCGGGCCCTCGGTGGTCAGGAC
>CAKUEZ010000183.1 GCA_934646965.1 uncultured Collinsella sp.
AGCAAGGACAAGGGCGATACGAGCGAGCTCAAGAGCTTCTCCTCGACCTATGTCGGCTCCGATTCGCTTGCCGAGCTCATGGCGGAGCATCCCGACACTAAGTACATCGTCAACACCAATGACCCCGATTTTTGGGGCGACCTGGCGATGAGCGTGCTTCCGACGATCGCCCTGATTGCCATCATGTTCTACTTTATGCGCCAGATGATGGGCGCCAATAACAAGAACATGCAGTTTGGCAAGACCAACGCCAAGACCAACGAGGCTACGCGTCCCAAGGTCAAGTTCGAGGACGTCGCTGGCGTGGACGAGGCAGTCGAGGAGCTCGAGGAGATCCGCGACTTCTTGAGCGATCCGGACCGCTATCGCAAGCTGGGCGCCAAGATTCCGCGCGGCGTGTTGCTGGTGGGCCCTCCGGGTACCGGTAAGACGCTGCTGGCAAAGGCCGTTGCCGGTGAGGCGGGAGTGCCGTTCTTTAGCATTTCGGGTTCCGACTTTGTCGAGATGTTCGTGGGCGTCGGCGCCAGCCGCGTGCGCGACCTCTTTAAGGAGGCCAAGTCCCAGGCCCCGTCGATCATCTTTATCGATGAGATCGACGCCGTGGGACGTCAGCGTGGAGCCGGCTTGGGCGGCGGTCACGACGAGCGCGAGCAGACGCTCAACCAGCTGCTGGTCGAGATGGACGGTTTTGAGGAGAGCGAGTCGGTCATCCTGATCGCCGCTACCAACCGTCCTGACATTCTGGACCCGGCGTTGCTGCGTCCCGGCCGTTTTGACCGTCAGGTTACGGTCGACCGTCCGGACGTGAAGGGCCGCGAGCAGATCTTGCGCGTGCATGCCGAGAACAAGCCGATGGACGAGGATGTGAAGTTTGAAAAGCTCGCCCAGATGACTGTTGGCTTTACCGGCGCCGATCTGGCGAATCTGCTCAACGAGTCTGCGCTGCTGGCTGCCCGCCGTCATCGTTCCGTGATCTCGATGGACGAGGTCGAGGAATCGATGGAGCGCGTGATTGCCGGGCCGCAGCGCAAGGGCCGCGTGATGACCGAGGCCGAGCGCACCACGATTGCCTACCATGAGAGCGGTCACGCCCTGGTGGGTCACATCCTGGAGCACTCCGATCCGGTCCACAAGATCTCGATCGTCAGCCGCGGGCAGGCGCTGGGCTATACGCTGCAGCTGCCGCAGGAGGACCACTTCCTCAAGACCAAGAACGAGATGCTCGATGAGCTCGCCGTGTTCTTGGGCGGTCGCGTTGCCGAGGAGCTCATGTGCGATGACATCACGTCGGGCGCGAGCAACGACCTGGAGCGCGCGACCAAGATGGCGCGCGAGATGGTCACGCGCCTTGGTATGAGTGAGGAGCTGGGTACGCAGGTGTTCGGCGAGGCGCAGCATCAGGTGTTCCTCGGTCGCGACTATGCCGATCACCAGGATTACTCCGAGGAGACGGCGCGTCGCATCGATATCGAGGTCCAGCGCATCATGCGCGAGGCCCATCGTCGTGCGGTCGAGATCTTGGATGCCCGTCGCCATCAGCTCGATCTGATGGCTAAGGTGCTGCTTGAGCGTGAGACCGTCGAGGGCGATGCCGTGAACGCCCTGCTCGACAACGAGTGGGATGCCTACCTTGAGCGCGAGGGCGATATCCTGGCGGCCAAGGAGGAGCGCAACGCCAAGGCGGCCGGCATGCCGACCAAGAAGCGTGCGCCTCGCATGAGCGAGGAGGAGCTTGCGGCCGATGCCGCTGCCTTTGCGCAGGCGGCGATGCAGGAGGATACCGAATCCGCATCCGAGGCTGCTGATGAGACCGAAAGCGCTGATGAGACGAAGGCCACCGGCGGCGACGACGAGTAATCTTTGTCATGAAAGCCTCCGCGGGGAAACCTGCGGGGGCTTTTTTGCGTTTGGGCAAGGCGTGCCGTGTGTCCGCGATATCGGATTGATTTATTTCCGTCGGCATTGCAACGGCACTTTGCTCAACTAAAGCGTACAATAGCGCCTATGCGAAAGGGGAACAGATGATCAACGAAACCATGTTTGCTCGCGGTGCCGAGAGCTCTATCATCCGCGAGATTTTTAGCT
The DNA here is from genome assembly GCA_934646965.1 of uncultured Collinsella sp. Classification (GTDB taxonomy): domain Bacteria; phylum Actinomycetota; class Coriobacteriia; order Coriobacteriales; family Coriobacteriaceae; genus Collinsella. The sequence continues at coordinate 2,086 of CAKUEZ010000183.1, forward strand.
ATGGCCTTGAGCGCAAGGCGCAGATCGGCGCGGAGAACGTGTTCGATTTCTCGCTGGGCAACCCGAGCGTTCCTGCTCCCGCCGCCGTCGCCGAGTCCATTAAGAAGGCGCTTGAGCTGCCGAGCGATCAGCTGCACGGCTATACGCCCGCACCGGGCCTGCCTCAGTGCCGCGCGGCTGTTGCCGACTCGCTCAACCGTCGCTTTGGTACGAGCTATGAGGGTAAAGATGTCTTTATGACCGTAGGTGCGGCCGCATCGCTCACCTGCACGCTCAACGCCATTACCAATCCGGGTGACGAGGTTATCGTCATTGCGCCGTATTTTCCGGAGTACCGCGTATGGATCGAGAAGGCCGGCTGCACGTGTGTCGAGGCGCTCGCCAACGAGGATACGTTCCAGCTGAGCGTGGGCAACGTGCTCAAGGCGATCACCGACAAGACGGCGGCGGTGATCATCGACTCGCCGAATAATCCGACCGGCGCTGTGTATACGCGCGATACCTTGACGCGCCTGGCTACTGTTTTACGCGAGGCCAACGCCAAGCGCGATCCAGAGAATCCGATCATGCTGGTCTCGGACGAGCCGTATCGCGAGATCGTCTATGGTGCCGAGGTGCCCTGGGTACCCTCGATCTATGAGCACACCATCGTTTGCTACTCATATTCCAAGTCGCTTTCGCTGCCGGGCGAGCGCGTGGGCTGGATTCTGGTCCCCAATTCGAATCCGCAGGCCGCCCG
>CAKUEZ010000184.1 GCA_934646965.1 uncultured Collinsella sp.
GGGTGGGCGCAACAGAACACGTCGTTGCATAATGCGATCACCTTCCCCGAGACGCAGGCGTATCTGATTCGCGTCAATAACGCCTGGGTCCGCTACAAGACCCTCTATCCCGATCAGTTCGTATAGGACTATGCCTGCCGCCTGCGTATACTGCAGATATATGAGTTAGGAGTATCCATGGCGGAATTTGAAGTAGAGCGTGTTGGCGGAGAGCTTAAGCGTTTTGGCGTTGAAGGCTCTGAGGTGCCATTTAAGGTCGTATCTCCTTATGAGCCTGCAGGTTCCCAGCCTAAGGCCATTGAGTCGCTTGTGCAGGGCGTGAGAGACGGAGATCGCTATCAGGTTCTGTTGGGCGTGACCGGCTCGGGCAAGACCTTCACGATGGCCAAGACTATTGAGGCCTTAGGGAAGCCGACGCTCGTTATGGCTCCCAATAAAACGCTCGCCGCTCAGCTTGCGAGCGAGCTCAAGGAGTTCTTTCCCAACAATGCCGTGGTCTACTTTGTGTCGTACTACGACTACTATCAGCCCGAGGCGTATGTGCCGCAAAGCGATACGTATATCGAGAAGGACTCCTCGATTAACGAAGAGGTCGAGATGTTGCGCCATCAGGCCACCGCATCGCTGCTTTCTCGACGCGATGTGATCGTTGTCGCATCGGTCTCGTGTATCTATGGCATTGGCTCTCCCGAGGACTATGCGGGTCTAGCGCCGAACGTCGACAAGAAGGTGCCGCTCGAGCGCGATGACTTTATCCATGCGCTCATTGATATTCAGTACGATCGCAACGACTATGATTTGGCGCGCGGCACCTTCCGCGTGCGCGGTGATGTCGTCGACGTGTATCCGCCCTATGCCGAGCACCCATTGCGCTTTGAGTTTTTTGGCGACGAGGTCGAGCTGATTGCCGAGATCGATGAGGTCACCGGCGAGATGCTGCGCGAATACGAGGCCATTCCGGTGTGGCCGGCCTCGCACTACGTGACTGAGAAGCCTAAGGTCAAGGCGGCCCTGAAATCAATCAGCGAAGAGTGCGAGAAACGCGTGGCCGAGCTCAAGACGACCGATAAGCTACTCGAGGCACAGCGTCTGCAGCAGCGCACCGATTATGATCTCGAGATGCTCGAGACCATGGGCTTTTGCAACGGTATCGAGAACTACTCACGTCATCTGGACGGGCGCAAGCCGGGCGAGCCGCCGTTTACCCTCATCGATTACTTTCCCAAGGACATGCTCTGCATCATCGACGAGAGCCATGTGACGGTGCCGCAAATCCGCGGTATGCACGAAGGCGACCGTTCGCGTAAGGTGACCCTGGTGGAGCATGGTTTTCGCCTGCCCTCGGCACTCGACAACCGCCCGCTTCGCTTTGATGAGTTTGAGGCGCGGATTCCCCAGTTCATCTACGTTTCGGCCACGCCGGGCGACTACGAGCTGCGTGTCAGCCAAAACGACGTGGAACAGATTATTCGTCCGACCGGCCTGCTCGACCCCAAGATTGATGTCCGTCCGGTTCGCGGCCAGATTGACGACCTTGAGGACGAGATTCGCGAGCGCGTGGCGCGTAAAGAGCGCGTGCTGGTGACCACGCTGACCAAGCGCATGGCGGAGGACCTGACCGACCATCTGCTCGATGCCGGTATTAAGGTCAACTACATGCACTCCGATACGGCGACGATGGACCGTGTCGAGATCCTGCGTACGCTGCGCGAGGGAAAGATTGATGTTCTCGTTGGCATCAACCTGCTTCGTGAGGGCCTGGACCTTCCCGAGGTCTCGCTGGTGGCAATTCTCGATGCGGACAAGGAAGGCTTTTTGCGCAACCGCCGTTCGCTGATTCAGACGATTGGCCGCGCGGCCCGTAATGCCGACGGCGAAGTCATCATGTACGCAGACGTCGTAACCGATTCGATGAAGGAGGCCATCGAGGAGACGCAGCGCCGCCGCGAGATTCAGATGGCCTACAACGAAGAGCACGGTATCGTACCTAAGACGGTCCGCAAGGCCATTAATGACATTTCGAGCTTTATCGCCGAGGCAGAGAAGACCGTGGGCTCCAAGGGGCGCTCGAAAGGCGATTCGCTGGGTCACGGCGCGTTCTATACGCCCGATGAAAACGGCGAGGGTGCCGTGCCGGAGACGGTGGCGCCCGAACAGACACTTGCCGAGCAGCTCGAAGGGCTGCCGCATGACGAGCTCGTGCGAATCGTCGAGACCATGGAGGAAGACATGCGTAATGCTTCCGCCGCTATGGACTTTGAGGAGGCGGCGCGTCTGCGCGATGCCGTCGTTCAGATTCGGGCGATGCTCGAGGGCGCATCTGAGGACGAAACGATCGAGCGTTTGCGATCGCAGGCTCGCAAGGGCTCTACCTTTGCTTCGGGCAGAAAGCGCCAGGGCGCACGATTCAAGAAGTAACGAACAGGCCCCGAGTTCCCTGTGGAGCTCGGGGCCTGTGTCATTCGGGTGCGGGAGTTCGTGTGCTAGAGGTCTGCTATCAGCGCCTCAGCGCAACGGATACCGTCGGTGGCGGCACTCATGATGCCGCCGGCATATCCGGCTCCCTCGCCGCAAGGGTAAAGGCCCGGGGTCGACACGGCGTGGCATGCTCGATCGCGGGTGACGGTGACAGGCGAGCTCGAACGCGTCTCTACGCCAGTGAGGACCGCATCGGGGCGGTCATAGCCACGCAGCTTCTTACCGAGCAGGGGGATTCCCAAACGGAGCGATTCAACGATATG
>CAKUEZ010000185.1 GCA_934646965.1 uncultured Collinsella sp.
GCTCCCCCATCATCAAAAGTGACACACGCTACCTGTTGATGGGAGGCAACCATGGGCTTCTTTGACAAGATGTTCGAGAAGAAAGAGTGCGCGATTTGCGGTACCGAGCTAGGACTTCTAGGTAAGACCAAGATCAACGAAGGCTACCTGTGCAAAGAATGCGTCGGCAAGCTCTCCCCCTTCTTTGGCGGTTATCGCTCTAGCACCGCGGACGACATTCGCGAGCAGCTCGCCTACCGCGAGGCCAATGCCGAGCGCTTGGCATCGTTCAATCCCACGCGAACGCTCTCGGCCGGGCGCACCAATATTATGCTCGACGAGGACGCGGGCCTGCTGATCATTACCTCGCAGACGCGCTGGCGTGACGCCAACCCCGACATTATCGAGTTTTCGCAGGTACTCGGCTGCGATATGGATATCGACGAGCATCGCACCGAGATCTATCGCGAGACCAAGGACGGCGAGCGCGAGAGTTATGACCCGCCGCGCTACGACTTGGATTACGACTTCAATCTGACCATCCACGTCAACACGCCGTACTTTACCGAGATCGACCTGCGCGTGAACGACTCCACCATTGAGCAGCGCGGGTCCATCGAGTACCGCGAGGCCAAACGTCAGGCAACCGAAGTCCGCGACGCGCTGGTACAGCTGCGTCAGGAGACGCGCGACAGCGTCGTTGCCGCCAAGGCCCCCAAGACCGCGGTCACTTGCCCCTTCTGCGGTGCCACCACCATTCCCGATGCCAGTGGGCGCTGCGAATACTGCGGCGGCGCCATCGGCGCATAGCCTCCGGCACGGAAAGGACCGATCATGGCCTTCGAAAGCGTTAACTATCAGTGCCCTGCCTGCGGCGGCCCGCTGCATTTTGCAAGCGCCGAGCAAAAGCTCGTCTGCGACTACTGCGACTCGCGCTTTGAAGTCGAAGAAGTCGAGGCTCTCTATCGCGAGCGCCAGGACAAGGCAGACGCCAAAGCCGATGCGGCGGCCGCAACATCCAAGCCCGCATCCGACGATGCGGTGCAGGAGCTTGCCGAAAACGCCGGCTATATCTGCTCGTCGTGTGGCGCCGAGCTGATCTCGGACGGCACCGTCGCCGTCTCCACCTGCCCGTACTGCGGCAACCCCGCCGTGGCACCCGGTCAGCTCTCGGGCGACTTTTCACCCGACCTGGTGATCCCGTTCAAGCTCGGGCGCGACGACGTCATGAAGGCGCTGAAGGAGCACTACAAGGGCAAGATCTTGCTGCCCAAGAGCTTTGTCACCGGCAACCACATCGACGAGGTCCAAGGCGTCTACGTGCCGTTTTGGCTCTACGGCGCCCATGTGGACGGCGAAGTGTACTTTGACGCCACCAACGAGACCGTGACCGAGGAATCCGACCGTACCGTCACGACCACCGACCACTACGACGCCTACCGCAAGGGCAATATCTCGTTTGAGCGCGTGCCCGTCGACGGATCGTCCAAGATGCCCGACGGCCACATGGACGCCATCGAACCGTTTGACTACGATGCGTTGCGCCCGTTCTCGGTCGCCTACATGCCCGGCTACATCGCCAACCGATACGATGAGGACTGCGAGACCTGCAAGGCGCGTGCCGAGCGCCGTATGGAAGAGAGCACGATCTCGGCCCTGCGCGAGACCGTCATCGACGAGTACGACGACGCCACGGTCGAAAGCAAGCAGCTCGACTACACCTGGGAAGACAGCGACTACGCACTGTTCCCCGTCTGGATGCTCTCCACCTCGTGGAACGGCAAGAGCTATCTGTTTGCCATGAACGGCCAGACCGGTCGCATGGTCGGCGAGCTCCCCTGCTCCAAGCCCAAGCTCATCATCGCCTCGGTACTGTTCTTTGTGATCGGATTTGTTCTCTCCCAGATTCTCTTTATGGGCGAATACGCCTTCGATCCGGATTACCTCACCTTTGATATCGAGGGCATCCTCATCAACATCATCGCGCCGCTGATCATCGTAATCATCGGAGACGTGCTGCTGGTAAGCCAGCTCAAGACGGCCAACGAAGCGACCCACGCCGACGAGTACTGCGGCGAGCTCGACCTAGTCGAGAAGCATGACACCTTCAGCCACACCGAGACCACCGTCGTCATGAAGGACGACAAGGACGACTAACCATCCCGACCAACACCACCCGGTCTTTGACGAGAAAGGAAGATCACCATGGGACTCTTGAAAGCTGGATTGGGAGCCGCCGGCGGCGTCATGGCCGACCAGTGGAAGGAATTTATCTATTGCGAATCGATGCCTGCTGACGTCTTGGCCTGCAAGGGCGTCAAGCGCACCGGTGGCCGCAGCTCCAACACGCGTGGCGAGGACAACGTCATCTCCAACGGCTCCGTCATCGCCGTCAACGACGGCCAGGGCATGCTCGTGGTGCAAAACGGCAAGATTATCGAAGTCGCGCTGGAGCCCGGCGAGTTCGTCTTCGATACCGGCAGCGAGCCGAGCGTCTTTAGCGGCAACCTGGGCGACTCCATCAAGGAGACCTTCGCCAATATCGGCAGCCGCTTCACCTTCGGTGGCGACGCGGGCAAGGACCAGCGCGTCTACTTCATCAACACCAAGGAGATCATCGGCAACAAGTACGGCACCGCCTCGCCCGTGCCCTTCCGCGTGGTCGACAACAACATTGGCCTGGACGTCGACATCTCCGTGCGCTGCAACGGCGAGTATTCGTACCGCATCACCAACCCGCTGCTGTTCTACAC
>CAKUEZ010000186.1 GCA_934646965.1 uncultured Collinsella sp.
TCTTTGGTTCCGAGCTGCGCATCGAGTCCATCCACGCCGGCCTTGAGTGCGGCCTGTTTGCCGAGGCCCTGCACGGCTTGGATGCCATCGCTGTGGGTCCGACGCTCTCCGATGTCCACACCCCGGACGAGAGCATGGAGCTCGCTTCTGCCGAGCGCTTCTACGAGCTGCTCATCGACGTCCTCAAGCGCCTCGCTGCGTAAAGGTTGCGCTAGCAGCAGTCCGAGCCACGTGCTAGCGGATTGCAAATGACATTACGAGAGGGGGCACCCGAGCTTTTGCGACGGGTGCCCCCTCTCTTTTGTTTGGTAATTGCGAAATTACGGGCAGCTAATCCATATCTGCCCTGATGAGCTCAAGGGTGCGCTGGCAATTTTCGCGGACGGGGCCAAGCATGTGCTCGCGCAGGTCCGCCATGCCGGGCAGGTCGGAGTATTCGTCCATGACCTCTTCCATGCAAATGGGCACCTCGTAGGCGAGGTCCATCATGGTCGCAAAACAAAACTTCTCGGTCAGCCCAGCATCGGTGAGCGCCGCTTCCAGTGCGGGGTCGCCCATGCCGTGATAGCGGCGAATCGCATTGGGCCCGATGCGCCCCACGCGATTCTCGCCGCCAACGCTCATGGCAAGGCGCGCTTTTCGCCGCATGCGCTCATACGCCAGCCCCGACGCGACATCGTACATGGGCGCGAGCGCCGCGTTTGTGCCTTTGCCTAGGATGAGCGAGTAGTTTTTAGCGTGTGCGTCAGGCGCTCCGATAATGGCGTTATAGAACAACATATAGGTAAATAGCACAAGATTCATGTGGTGGGGGACTGTGTTGATCAGTCGTTCTTGGATGTCTCGTGTAGTTGGTCCTCCGTCGGCGGTGTATTTCTGGCTTGGCATTACACCGAGCGCCTGGCAAAAGTCCTCCTGATGCAGTCTTTCGATATTTCCGCTGCTATTGACCATTCTGTCGTACCGTTCAACGACGAGCGCGGCTTCGTCTTCAAATGTGCAATAGGAGACGTTGGCAGTTGGAATGCCAACACGCCGAGCTGTTTTCATGCAGACGAATTCGTTTAAGGCCTGATGTTTGAACCCAACGACACCATTTTTGAAGATATGGGTAGTGGGGGATGACCCTAGGCATTCGCACCATTGTCCATCATGCCAAGCTAGTGCAAATTTGCCTTGATTGCCGCCCAGGGACCAGCTTTCGTTGGAGCCCATCCATGTCTCTCTTTCGTCATCGCGAATTGCTTTGAGCTTGTGAGCGATTTGAGAATTGGTAAGCGGGCGGTATGCCGAGACCCTGCCGCGGGCGGCGTCTAATTGATCGGCTCGACAAAACTGAACGGCCCCCGCGCAGTCAAGACCGATATGGCACAAGAGGGCGACGGGGTTGTTGGATGCAACGTCATGCTCAGCGGCAATAGCGCGACGCTGCTCTTGACTGTCGGGCAAAAGGCCAAATAGGAACGGGCGGACGATGTTATGGCCATACGTGCGATTGGAAAGCGGCATTGTTAGCGATAGCGGTGCTCCGCGATAGGTTGGGGCGTATGCAAAGCTGCAGAGTCCATGCTCGTCTTGCCGGAGAGTGCCGGCGATTTCGCCACAAATGAGGGTCGCAAGCTCCATCTCTGCCATTTACTTCACAACCTTACAGCCAAAGGAGAGGTCTGAAGTGCCGGAAAGGCCTTGCTCGGCTGCGATTTGGGCCAGCAAGGCACCATAGAAAGATGGCGCTCCTTGTCGAGCGGGTCGTCTGCCTACGCTTGGCTTTGGCAGGGCATTCGAGTTTGCGATAGGGAGGTCCGCTATCGTCGTCGGATGTTCGGAGGGCGATGCGATGGAGTCGTTATCGCCCTGAACAAAGAGACCTATGCCGAGTGCGTTAAAGACGGTCAGCAACTTGTCGAGTCGAATGCCGGTGGCGTCTCCGAGCTCGAGCGATGCGAGCAGGCGCTCCGAAACACCGGCTTTTTTAGCGAGGACGGCACGGGTGAGCCCCTGCGCCTCGCGCGCCTGGCGCACGTAGATGCCAGCTTGGCGTGGTGTGGTGATGGGTAGGGTATCCATGACGATCTCCAAACGTGCAGACTTTTGCATATCAGTATGACATGCAAAAGTCTGCACGAAAAGGCCTCATGCAAAACTCTGCATGAGGCCAGGCTCAGTCGCTTGGTTTTAAGGATGTTTTACAACACCAAAATCCCCAGGTGCTCCAGCAAGATCTTGAGGCCGATGAGGACGAGCACGACGCCGCCCACGATGGTGGCGGGCTTTTCGTAGCGTGCACCGAAGGTGTGGCCGATCGCCACGCCAGCGATGGAGAAGATGAAGGTCGTGACACCGATAAGCGACACGGCGGGGACGATGGCGACTGAGAGTGCGGCAAACGAGATGCCCACGGCCAGAGCGTCGATCGAGGTGGCAATAGCCAGGATCAGGTATTCTCCCAGGTCGATCTTCTCGGCGTCCTTGCCGTCGCCTTCGTCATCGTCCTCGGTAAAGGCCTCCCACAGCATTTTGCCGCCGATGAAGGCGAGCAGAATAAAGGCGATCCAGTGGTCGATGGGGCCGATGATGCCCATAAACTGACTGCCGAGTGCCCAACCGATCACGGGCATGCCGGCCTGGAAACCGCCAAAGAACAGGCCGAGCACCACGGCGACCTTAAGGTTGATTTTCTTCATGCC
>CAKUEZ010000187.1 GCA_934646965.1 uncultured Collinsella sp.
TTCATCTTCTTCTTTTTGGTCTCGATGCGGAGCTTTTTGTTGATGCGCGCCTTCAGGAAGGGGCCAAACTGCTCGGCATCGCCACGCACAAAGGTGTCCTTGGGAATCGTCACGCCCTGGTCGGCGAACATGGCCACAAAGATGCGCTCACCGTCGAGCACGTGGTCGAGCTTCTCAAACGGGAAGAACTGCGACTTGCCGCTCTTGCCCCACACCATCAGGCCGTCTTCGTTGGCGGCGACGCGGCGGTAGCGGCCGCCCATGGACTCGTCGGCCTCGACGGCATCGATAAAGTCACGGGCGAGCGTGTGGTGCAGGTTCTTGCTCCACCAGGCCAAAAAGGCACCGAATACGATCAGGACGACGCCGAACTTGATCCAGTTGCCGCCGGCCACCAGCATGCCAACACCCAGCAGGGCGGCAATCGCGGCGGCAACGTACAGAGAGCCACGGCGCCTGGGCGAGGCGACCAAGCGGGCGAAGTCGGTGACGAGGTCGTTTTCGTACTGATACTCGTTAAGGTAGAGGATGCCGTCATCGGCTGCGGCCTGCGCCTCGAGCGCGACCTCGACCTGGTCGGCTGCTTCGGTGGGGACGAGGTTGGACTCTACGTCTGCCATGCTCTTTGGACTCCTATCGCGGCGGGCTCGCCGTACGGGTTATTATGAATGCAGTATGCCGCGCGACCGTATAGCCGTCGCGGCAACAAGACTCAGTATACCCGGGGGAGCACCCATGGAATCGTTGTACCGAAAGTATCGCCCGCTCACCTTCGAGTCCGTGGTGGGCCAGCAGCATATCGTCTCGACGCTCGAGCACGCTATCACCGAGGGGCGCCTGTCCCACGCCTACCTGTTCTGCGGTCCGCGCGGCACGGGCAAGACCACCATGGCGCGCATCCTTGCCAAGGCACTGCTCTGCCGCAATGCCGAGGCTGCGCGCGCCGAGGGTGCGAGCGGCTGCATGCCCGACGGCACCTGCGAGGAGTGCGAGCTCATCGCCGAGGGCAACCATCCGGACGTCTACGAGCTCGATGCCGCAAGCCGCACGGGCGTGGACAACGTGCGCGAGGAGATCATCAACTCCGTCAACTTTGCCCCGGTACGCGGCAAGTACAAGATTTATATCATCGACGAGGTCCACATGCTCACGACGGCGGCGTTCAACGCGCTGCTCAAGACGCTCGAGGAGCCGCCGGCGCACGTGATCTTTGTGCTGTGCACCACCGACCCGCAAAAGATTCTGGAAACCATCCTGTCGCGCTGCCAGCGCTTCGATTTTCACCGTATCGGTAACGAGGATATCGAGCGCCGCCTGGCATATGTGTGCGAGCAGGAGGATTTCGATTACGACGACGAGGCGCTGGCCATCGTGGCGCGCCATGCCAAGGGCGGCATGCGCGACGCTCTCTCCACGCTGGAGCAGCTGAGCGTTTTTGGCAACGGAACCGTGCATGCGGACGATGCCCGCTCGCTGCTGGGCGAGGTCTCGGACCAGATTCTGGGCGAGTTTGCCGCGGCGGTTGCCAAGCGCGATGTTGCCGAGCTCTATGGGCTCATCCGTGCGCAGGTCGAGGAAGGCAATGACCTGCTGGAGCTGACGCGCGACCTGGTGGCACACGTGCGCGACGTGTATGTTGCCTGCGTTGCCGGCGCCCGTGCCGAGCTGTTTGAGGGCGGGGCCGAGCAGGCCGAGGCGCTTGCTGTCGAGGCCGCTGCCTTTGGCGAGCATCCTGCCGACCGTTTGGCTCGCGTGCTGACGGTGCTCGACGACGCCGCCTTGGAGATGAGGGGTGCGAGCGACGTGCGCCTGGTGCTCGAGATCGCCTGCACCCGCCTGACGCGCCCCGAGGCCGATCTGACGATTGAGGCTTTGGCCGAGCGCGTGGCGCGCCTCGAGGCCAGGGTTGCCAACGCCGCGGTGCCGGCGGGCGTTGCGGCTGCTCAGACTGCCGCGCCTGCTGCGGCTGCACCTGCAGCGACGCAGCAGCCGACGCTGATCTCGGGTGCTCGGGCTGCTGCTCCGGCTGCATCCGCGGCCCCCGCTGCGGCGCCGGCGCGTCAGGGTGGCATGCCTTGGGATCGCGGCGCTGCGGCCGCTCCGGCGGCTCAGCCTGCCGCTGCGCCGGCTTCCAGGCCCGCGGCTCCTGCGCCGGCACCCAAGCCTGTGACGCCAGCACCTCAGCCTGCGCCGGCTCCGACGCCTCAGCCCGTTGCGGCTTCCGCGCCTGTCGCATCGCCCGCGCCGGCATCCAAACCCAACAACGCCGCCCAGGTTGCCGCCGCCGGTGCCGCCGAGACCCCCGCGGTCGAGGACGCCGGTGAGCTGCAGCGTAAATGGGCCGAGGTCGTCGAGCGCGTTAAGGCCCGCCAGGCCTCCTATGCCGGCTTGCTGCTCAACGCCCGCGCTACGGCCGACGATGGCTCCAAGCTCACGGTCTCGTTCCCCGCAGGCTCGACCTTTGCTATCAAAATGCTCGGCCGCGCCGATACGCAATCGGTGGTTTTGCCGACGGTCTGTGCGGTCTTCGGTCGCCGTACCGTCGACTATGTCCTGGATGGGGGTGGCACGCCGGCTCCTCAACATGAGGAGCATTCTCCATCTGCACGGGCTGCGGTATCTGCGGACCCGCAACCCGTGTCCTCGGCGGCCCCTG
>CAKUEZ010000188.1 GCA_934646965.1 uncultured Collinsella sp.
CATAAGATTCCAAAGGATACAATGGGTGCGGTCGAATAGAGGAGGAAGCAAATGCCAACGGTATCTCAGCATTATGGACATCATGCTGCGTCGAGGGCGGATGATCATACCCTGGCAACGCGGCAGACGGCTGCTCCTGTGGTGCTCATGGTATCAGGTGGCGCGGACTCGACGGCCTTGCTCCTTATGGCATGCACATCAAAGCTTGATATCTTGGATGGGCGCGGTGTCGCCCCCATCGCGCGCGAACGTTTACACGTGCTGCACGTAAATCATCACCTACGCGGTGAGGCGTCCGATGGCGATGAGGCCTTCGTTCGTGACCTGTGCGCTCAATATGGCTTGCCGCTTTGTGTGGAGCATGCCTTTTTTGATGACGAGTCGGGCAATATTGAGGCTGCAGCACGCGAGGTGCGTTATGCCGCGGCACGGAGATACGTTCGTGAGCTTTGTGCCGAGACCGGCGCGCCACGGACGGCGGCCCGCATTTGCACCGCGCACACCTCGTCGGACCGCGCTGAAACGTTTTTGATGAACGCCATTAAAGGATCGGGACCTGCGGGCCTATCGAGTATTCCGCGCCGTCGGAACATTGTGGTGCGTCCCTTACTCGACCTCACACATGCTGAGCTTGTGAGCTATCTGCAGGTGCATGGTCAGCCGTGGCGAGAGGATGAGAGTAACGAGGACGTTTCGTACCTGCGCAACTATGTGCGCCATCGGGTGATGCCGGTGGTGGCGCAGCGCAACGCAAACGTCTGCAAGACGATTGGTGCCGCCTGCGAAATCCTGGGCGACGAGGACGCGTTTCTGTCTCAGCTTTCGGCACAGGCATTTCGAAGCTGCCTACGCAAGGAGGCGGCAGGTGCGCTGGTCCTCGATGCGCGCCGTCTTGCCGCGGCCGAGGTGGTGATCGCGCGGCGTATTGTGCGGTTGGCGATTAAGCGCATCGACCCCGATGCTCGGCCGGAGATGCGGCATGTGGAGCGTGTGCTCGCCTGTGTTGCCGAGGGCGCGGGTTCGGTCACGCTTCCGGCGGGAATCGATGCACGCGTGGAGTTTGGCATGCTGGCGTTCAAGGCCCCGGCGGCACGTGAGGGTTTAGTCGCCGACTGGATCTCCGTTCCCGGTCGCCTGTCACTGGGGGCGGGGCGCATGCTGGTGGCAGAGCCGATGGCTGTTGAGCCGGGAAGCGATATCGTGCGCTGCGCTCGCGAGCTTGCGGCTGCCGGAGAGGTGGCCGCTATGGTGGATGCGGCGGCCTTAGGTTTTGCCGACCGCGATAGTGAGCGGATGCTGGCAAGCTCGCGCGGGGAGATTCCCGCCGAGGCTCGATTGGCGCGTCTGTGGGTGGATAGCCCCGTGCCGGGGGATGTAATGTGTCCGTTGGGGATGAACGGCCGAAGCAAAAAGGTGTCCGATCTGCTGAACGAGGCGCGCATTCCCGTTTCCGAGCGCTCTGGCGTACCTGTGGTAAGAACAGCTCCGGGGGGATCCGTGGCATGGGTCGCGGGCGTTCGCGCTGACGAGCGTTTTAAATGTACGGCAGCGACGCGCGTGGCGTATCTGCTTCGCGTGGTCGATGCGGAATAGCGCCTTGCGCAAGCTATTCTGTGCGACGTTGACGGTGTTCTCGCGCTGATGGCGCACGGGCTGGTAAATATACCCCGTGCGCTGCTAGAATGTGTAGTTCGCGTCCATACGGCGGTGTGTGGGCGATTAGCACAAGAAAGGGTTGTCATGGCTTCTCAACATCCGGATATCGAGAAGGTTCTGTTTACGCAGGAGGATATCGACGGTATCGTCTCTCGCCTGGGCGAGGAGATTACTCGCGACTACGCGGGTAAGGATCTGGTGCTGATTGCGGTCCTGCGTGGCGCCGTGGTCTTTATGGGCGACCTGATGCGCAAGATCGAGCTGCCGACCAACATCGATTTCATGGCTGTTTCGAGCTACGGCGACGGAGTGAAGTCCTCCGGTATCGTGCGTATCATTAAGGACCTGGATATCGACATCCGCGGTCGCGACGTGCTGATTGTCGAGGACATTCTGGACTCGGGCCTGACGCTCAAGTATCTGATGAAGAACCTCGAGAGCCGCAAGCCTGCTTCGCTGGAGGTTGCCGCCTTCCTGTGGAAGGACGTTGAGGACCGTACCTCGGCCGTCACGCCCAAGTATGTTGGAACCCATTGCCCCGATGCCTTTGTGGTGGGCTACGGCCTCGACTATGCCGAGCGCTACCGCAACCTTCCGTATCTGGGCATTTTGAAACCGGAGGTTTATTCGTAAGATGCCCGACGACCGTAACGATAACAATTCCCAGACTCCCCGGGAGCCCAAGGTCCCGGGGATGCCCGGAGGCAAAAAGCCCACACGTACGGGCTGGCTGTATTTTATTTTGGCTTGCGCGCTTCTGGGTTACGCCTTCTTTAACATGGGCTCCGGCTTTGCCAATTCCAGCAATACCGTAAAGCTTGCGACGAGCGAGATGGTCAACGCCATCAAGCAGGATCGCGTCGACGATTTGACGTATACGGTGGTGGACGGCAGCGTGACCGGTCATTACTGGAAGGCAAGCAAGGACAAGGGCGATACGAGCGAGCTCAAGAGCTTCTCCTCGACCTATGTCGGCTCCGATTCGCTTGCCGAGCT
>CAKUEZ010000189.1 GCA_934646965.1 uncultured Collinsella sp.
ATGGCCGAGGACAATAGGAACAAACCGCTGTACATGATCAGCGTGGCGGCCGAGCTGACCGGCATGCACCCGCAGACTCTGCGCGTCTACGAGTCCAAGGGCTTGGTGAATCCCCAGCGCTCGGGCGGCAACACGCGTCTGTATTCGCGTGCCGATATCGAACGTCTGGAGCTTATCAACCAGCTCACCGACGAGGGCATCAACCTTGCCGGCGTGGTGCGCATCCTCGATATGAAGGAACGCGCCGAGGAGCGCGAGCGCGAGAACGAAAAGCTCCGCGCCCGCGTGCGTCAGCTCGAGGAAGAGCTGCACGAGTACAAGATGCAGAAGAAGATTACCGCCCTGGCCCCGCGCGACGGCTCGGTCAACCCCGAGCAAGTCATGCGCAAGCTGCTGGGCGCCGGAGGGGATTTGTAGTTACGCGGTTTTACCAAACCGCGTAACGGTTCGACGCTGCGCGGGCTGCATTTGGACAATCTGACGTTCAACTTCAAGGGCGCGACCAGAAGGTCAGCGCCCTTTCGTTTCACGTCACCTTGTCTCAAATGCAGCCCGCTCGCTGTCCGTCCTTGACCTGCGACGTTGCTTTGGCTGGCACTTGGGGACGTTCCTTTTGTGCCGGCACTTGGGGACACTCCTTGCACCGATACCGCCCTCTGCTTTACTGAGATAAAGTGAACGCCGAGATTCGTAACCCGCTGGCAACTGTTCTATGGCACGATATTGAACGAATGTATGCTATGCGCCCGAGTCTTTCGGGCAGAGTGGGAGACAGACAGTATGGTCAAGCTGTACGAGGACGGCATCTACCTGCGCGGTGGCAGCGAGGTTGTGCCCGCGGCCGAGGCTGCTGAGCGCGGCATTACGCAGACGCCCGAGGATGCCAAGCGCGGCACCATCGCTTATTCGATTCTTCAGGCACATAACACGTCGGGCGACCCTGAGGCGCTCAAGATCCGCTTCGATGCCATGGCGAGCCACGACATCACCTTCGTCGGTATTATTCAGACGGCGCGCGCTTCGGGCATGGAGCAGTTCCCGCTGCCCTACGTGCTCACCAACTGCCACAACTCGCTGTGCGCCGTGGGCGGCACCATCAACGAGGACGACCACGTCTTCGGCCTCTCGGCTGCCAAGAAGTACGGCGGTATCTTCGTCCCGCCTCACATCGCGGTCATCCACTCCTTTATGCGCGAGAACTTCGCCGGCTGCGGCAAGATGATCCTGGGCTCCGACTCGCACACCCGCTACGGCGCCCTGGGCACCATGGCCGTGGGCGAGGGCGGCGGCGAGCTGGCAAAGCAGCTCCTGCACGACACCTACGACGTCGCCTATCCCGGCGTCGTGGCCATCTACCTCACGGGTACCCCGCGCCCCGGCGTCGGCCCGCACGATGTGGCGCTCGCCATCATTCGTGCCGTCTTTGCCAAGGGCTACGTCAAGAACAAGGTTATGGAGTTCGTGGGCCCCGGCATTGCGAGCATGACGACCGACTACCGCAACGGCGTCGACGTCATGACCACCGAGACCACCTGCCTCTCCTCCATTTGGGCTACCGACGAGGACACGCACGCGTTTTTGACCATGCACGGCCGCGGCGACGACTACCGCGAGCTCAAGCCCGCCGATGTCGCCTACTACGACGGCTGCGTCGAGGTCGACCTGTCGAGCATCAAGCCCATGATCGCCCTGCCGTTCCATCCTTCCAACGGCTTTGAGATCGACGAGCTCAACGAGAACCTCGAGGATATCCTGCACGAGGTCGAGCTCGAGGCCGCCAAGATCGGCGAGGGCAAGACGCACTTTAGCCTGGTCGACAAGATCGTCGACGGCAAGCTGCACGTGCAGCAGGGCGTCATCGCCGGCTGCTCGGGCGGCAACTACGACTCCGTGGTGCAGGCGGCCCGCGTGCTCAAGGGCGCCAACACCGGTTGCGGCGAGTTCTCGCTGTCGGTCTATCCCACGAGCCAGCCCGTGGCGCTCGAGCTCACGCGCCGCGGCTACATCTACGACCTTATGGAGGCCGGCGCGATCGTGCGCACGGCGTTCTGCGGCCCGTGCTTCGGTGCCGGCGACACGCCCGCCAACAACGGCCTGTCCATCCGCCACACCACGCGCAACTTCCCCAACCGCGAGGGTTCCAAGCCGGGCAATGGCCAGCTGAGCGCCGTGGCCCTGATGGATGCCCGCTCCATCGCGGCGACCGCTGCCAACGGTGGCATCCTGACGCCGGCGACCGATCTGCCCGAGGAGACTTGGGACGAGGCCTGCGAGTACACCTTCGACGACGCGCCGTACAAGAAGCGCGTGTACTGGGGCTTTGGTAAGGCTGAGCCTGCCGACGAGCTGGTCGAAGGCCCCAACATCAAGCCGTGGCCCGCGATGGAGCCGCTCGGCGACGATATCCTGCTTAAGGTGTGCTCCAAGATCATGGACCCGGTCACCACGACCGACGAGCTGATCCCCTCGGGCGAGACGAGCTCCTTCCGCTCCAACCCGCTCGGCCTGGCCGAGTTTACGCTCAGCCGCCGCGACCCTGCCTACGTGGGCCGCTCCAAGGAGGTCGACGCCGTGGAGAAGCGCCG
>CAKUEZ010000190.1 GCA_934646965.1 uncultured Collinsella sp.
CGGCGATTGCGAAGCCAAAATCATAGCTGGATGCCCTCGGCGACCTTCTCGACGGCCTTGTCGCCGGCGAGCGTGCGCAGCAGCTCAAGCGCAAAGGGGAGTGACTGGGCCATGCCGCTAGCGGTGATGATGTTACCGTCCTGCGTGACCTTCTCGCCGGTATAGGTGCCCTCGGGGAAGCTCTTCTCAAAGCCCGGAAAGCACGTGGCACGGCGCCCCTCGAGCAGGTCGAGCTCGCCCAGGATAAACGGGGCGGCGCAGATGGCGGCGACGTGCTTGGCCGCGGCGAACTCGCAGACTACGTCGCAGACGCGCTGGTCGGCGCGCAGGTTGGTGGCACCGGGCAGACCGCCGGGCAGCACGACGCAGTCGTACTCGTCAAAGTTGATCTCGTCAAAGAGCGCGTCGCAGGTCACAGGGATCTGCAGCGAGCTCACGACCTCACGCGTCGGCATGATCGAGACGAGCGTGGCGCGCACGCCGCCGCGACGCATGACATCGACCATGGTCAAACATTCAATCGTTTCAAAGCCATCGGCGGCGAGAACGGCAACGCTGGGCATGAGAATTCCTTTCATAAGGCGGCATACAATTAGCCGTCTTATACCCCGAAGACCCCCACTTGCCACGCCCCATTCCCCAATGATTTTTCTGGGACGGGGATTAAATAATCATTTTGACTACCCCGGGAGCCCCGCTCAAAAAAGACTGGTCGCGCATGGGTGTTGTGCACTAGGAGGGGCTTGTCGTGCGGCGATAGAATCACGGCATCCGTCATATTTCGCTACATGAGGAGCTGATTTACGATGATAGGCTTTAGGGTATCCGATCTTCTCTTTTTGCTGGTTGTGTTCGGCGGCGTCGCGGCCGTCACCTTCGCCGTCATCATGAAGAATGAATCGTCGAACAAGCCTCAGCCCCCACAGTCCAATCCGTACCAGCAAATGCCTCACGCGCAGCAGGTTCCGCCGGCGCAGCAGACGCCGACCGCGGTCGATGACGCTCAGCCAGTCGAGCCTACTTATTTCTGTGCCCAGTGCGGGTCAAAGCTGGAGGCAAATGCATCCTTCTGCCAAAACTGCGGCGCTCCGGTTATCCACCAGTAATGAAATGGGGCGGGGGCTCAGCAATCATTCACCGCTCGGTGATTGCTGAGCCCCCGCCCCGGAAAACTTATCTGGCTAGTTGCGCTTGAGGTGGACGACGGTTTCGCAGTGGAAGGTTTGTGGGAATAGGTCGACCGGCGTGATCTTGACGGGGGAGAAGGTGCCCTCCTCGACAAAGCGCTTGAGGTCGCGCGCCAGGGTGGCGGGGTCGCAGCTTACGTAGGCCACGTCGCGTGCACTCGTGCTGGCGATAAGGTCGATGGCCTCGGGGGCGAGGCCCGCACGCGGCGGATCGACTACCAGGACATCGGCATCCTGATCGGGGAACTCGCGCACCGCGTCGCCGCCGATGACATCGACGTTATCGAGCTTGTTGATCTCCAAGTTGCGGCGTAGGTCGCGCACGGCCGGGCCATAGGCCTCGACGGCGGCGACAAAATCGCAGCGGCGGGCGAGCGGCAGGGTAAAGGTGCCGGCGCCGCAATACAAGTCTACGGCCAGCTCGTCTTCCTGCGGGTCGAGGGCGTCCATGACCAGTTCGATTAGAATCTCGGCACCCTTGGTGTTGACCTGGAAAAACGACGGGGCGGACAGGCGCATCTGGCCTTCGGCGATGTTCTCGGTCCACGAGCCCTCGCCGGCGAGCATCTCGACCTTAGAGACACGGCGGGCTTTCTTTTCACCCTTGCTCATCACGCGCACGATGCTCGTGGGATGAGCGGCATCTGCCAGCACGCGGGAGACCTGCGAGCGTGGGAAGGAGCCCGTGGGCGTCCAGAGTGCGATCTCGAGCGCCTTGGTGCGCCGCGAGGCGCGAATGCCCACGCGCTCCAGGCCCAAGTCGTGGCTGCCGCTCAGATAGTTGAGTGCGCCGACGACCGACTTGAGCGCCTTGGGAAAGCGCTTGTCGAACAGCGGACACGCATCGACGGTTACGATTTTGCTGGGGTCGACGCCGTGCATGCCAAGACGTACGCGACCGTTGACGACGGTCGGCTCGAGCTCGATTTTATTGCGGTAGCCCCAGTCGTCCTTGGTATGGCGGATGGGCTGCACCAACTCATCGACCTGCTCGGGGGTGAACTTGCCGATGCGCTCGAGCGTGGAGCGCAGGTTTTGCTCCTTGGCGGCGAGCTGTGCCGTGCGTGAGAGATTGCCCCACGAGCAACCACCGCAGATGCCCACGAAGGGGCAAGGAGGCTGAATGCGATCGGGGCTCGGCTCCAGAATCTCGGTGGTGCGGGCACGCATAAACGACTTACCGTCCTGAACGACCTCGGCCTCGACGGTGTCGCCTGCCACGGCGCCCTGCACAAAGACGGCCTTGCCGTTGTCGGCGTGTGCCAGCCCGTCGGCGCCGTACGTCATCGATTCTATGGTGAGCTTCATATTCCTGCCTGTCATTCGCGTTGTTGTCCG
>CAKUEZ010000191.1 GCA_934646965.1 uncultured Collinsella sp.
CCATCAAGGCCGCCGGCCACGAGGACATCGTGACCGTCATCATCTCTGAGCTCGACCGCCTCAAGAGCATCGACCACATCGGCGAGTCTGGCACGCTTCTTGGCGACAACCCGCTCGTCAAGCTCGGCGATCCGCTGCTGGTGGCCAAGACCAAGTAGCCGAGCACCGTCGCACAAAGGGTCAACCCCCTGCGCATCTTTGCCGCATCTGTGTTGTTGTTTTTGCTTATGAAGAGATTCTGAAACGTTTCTACATAGGCAGCTAAGCATCAGCGCAGGTGCGGCTTTTGCATGGCGAGGCATCGCCCATCGGCGTGTTGTTCAACCATGCGAACCCCCTTCCTTTGTCCGCGCAGAGCGCTAGACTGCTAGGTCGACATTGGAGGAAAGATCGATGCAAAACACACCCACGGGCGCCGCACACGCAGCGTCTCAACGCAGCCAACGCATCGCCGCACTCGACGGGCTTCGCGCCCTCGCCATCACCGGCGTCGTCCTATATCACCTTCGCCCCAGCCGCCTGACCGGCGGTTTTTTGGGCGTTACACTCTTCTTTACGCTGAGTGGCTATCTCGCCACCAAAAGCATTATGCGAGCAACGGCGCGCGACGGGTTCTCGTATCCGCGCTACCTCACCCGCCGCATTGCGCGCATGATGCCGCCGATTCTTGTGACCATCGCGCTTGCCGCCGTCGTCACCTACATCGCGGCCCCGAGTCTACTCCCTAAGGTGCAGCAAGACGCCCTGCCGTCGGCGCTCTTTTTGAGCAACTGGTTCTACATCTTCCGCAACGTCTCGTATTTTGCCGCCGCGGGACTCCCCTCGCCCCTCACGCATTTGTGGTTCTGCGGCGTCACTATGCAGTTCTATCTGGTATGGCCGGTCATCCTTATGGTGCTCTGTAGCAAGACCCGCTCGCGCAACACCGCCATCGGCGTCACGGTCACGCTCGCGCTCGCATCGGCGGCGGCGATGGCCTTCATGTTTAGCCCCGCGTCCGACACCTCGCATGTCTACTACGGAACCGACGCCCGCGCCGCCGAGCTTTTGTGCGGAGCCTTGGCCGCCATCGCCGCGCCGCGTCTGCGCGAGATACTGAGCGGCAACATCCCCACCCCCGGCACCAGCAAGGGTATCTCGAAGGTCAACGCGATCTCCATCGTGTGGCTCGCTGCCGTCATAGTCGGCGCGCTCATGCTAACCGGTGAGAATCCCTGGCTCTACCGCGGCGGCTTTTTGCTGCTCGCCCTGCTCACCGGACTCCTTATCGTCTGCGTGCAGAACACGGAATGTGTCGTGCGCCGCCTGCTGTTGGCCAAACCGCTCGTCTGGTTGGGGCAGCGTTCGTTCTCGGTTTACCTGGTGCACTATCCCCTGTTGCTTCTTATGAATCCGGCAACCCGCACCACTCGCATCGCCTGGTGGGAGCAGGCGCTACAGCTTGTGATGATCCTTGCGGTGGCCGAGGTCTTCTATCGTTTGGTCGAACGCCCCTGGTCACGCAAACCGGCCCAGCAGAATGACACGACAAAGATGCGCGTCCTTTCGCCCGCCGCGGTACTTCCCGCACTTGGCGCTGCATGCGTCCTCGCACTCGCCTTCGCACCGCTCGACTGGACGGGCATCGCCACCGCCCGCGCCGAGCAGCTCCGTCCCGAGCTTACCCAGAACGCAACCTCGCCCATGGACAGCAGCGACAGCGATAAGGATGCCAAGGCAACATCCGACCAAAACGCTCAGCCCAGCGACGCCGCTCAGCAAAAGCCCAAAGAGGGTCCCATCGCCGAAAAGGTCCCCAAGAACCTTGACTGGAAGAGCTTTACCTACGACGAGGCGACCGGAACCTGCGATGCCCGCGTGCTGATGATCGGCGACTCGGTCACTGCGGGCGCACAGTCCGGTATTCAGGCCGCGCTTCCCAACGCCTTCATCGACGGCGTGGTAAGCCGCCAGTTCTACACCTTCCAGGATGTCTACGCGCAGGACAGCGCCAACTACGACCCGAGCGTGGTCATCTGTGCGCTTGGCACCAACGGACTGATCCGCGACCCGCAGCAGGTGCAGGACGTGATCAATGCCGTGGGCGGCAAGCCCATCTACTTTGTGACCGTGCGCGTGCCGCTCGAGCTGCAGGACCGCAACAACCAGACGATCCGCGACGTATGCGCCCAAAACGACAACGCCGGCGTCATCGACTGGAACGGCGCCTCCGAGGGTCACAGCGAATATCTCGTCGACGACGGCACGCACCTCACCCAGGCGGGAATCGACACCTACGCAGCCCTTATCCGCCAAGCCATCTGCGGGCACTAGACAACGTAAAGCCCGACCCGCATGGCGCCCACGTCACGCCCATACATCGCATCTGCCGTTTTGCTACGCCCCCGCTCGCGGGTTAGAATGGTTAACTGTTTGGAAATAATCCGTACAACCGTTATGGGAGGATACGTGAACCGCACCAAAATCGCGCAGCTCTATGCCGATGCCGAGTCGCTCGGCGGCCAGACCGTCAC
>CAKUEZ010000192.1 GCA_934646965.1 uncultured Collinsella sp.
TATTCCTGGATACGCGCCTTGCCGAGCGGCGTATCGATGAGCGTCTTCTTTTTGGGCGCGCGGCTCTTAAAGTCCTTGTATGCCTCGAACTCGTAGCGCAGGCAGCACATCAGGCGGCCGCACACACCGCTGATCTTGGATGAGTTGAGCGGCAGGTCCTGCTCTTTTGCCATGCGGATCGAGACGGGCTCAAACTGTCCGCCAAAGCGCGTGCAGCAGAGCTCCTGGCCGCACTGGGCATAGCCGCCCACCAGGCGGGTCTCGTCGCGCACGCCAATCTGGCGCATGTCGACGCGAATGTGCAGCGTCGAGGACAGGTCCTTGACGAGCTGGCGAAAATCGACGCGCTCCTCGGCCGCAAAGTAGAACACGGCCTTCTCGCCGCCAAACAGGTACTCGACGCCCACCGGCTTCATCTCGAGGTCGAGCTCCTTGACCAGGCGGCGGAAATCGACCATGGCCTCGTCGCCCTGGATGGCCAGGTCGTCGGCAAGCTGCAGGTCGATGTCGCTCGCCACGCGCAGCACGGGCTTGAGCGGCTGGCCGATCTCGTCCTGCGGCACCTCGAAGGGATCGGCCGTGACCAGGCCGATCTCGGTTCCGCGCTCGGTGGAGCAGATGGCGTAATCGGCCTCGAGGATATCCAGATCCTGCGGGTCAAACCACAGATCGCGCGAGGCGTAGGTAAACTTAACGGGTACGACTAACGGCATTTCAGTGCCTTCCTGATATCGAACAGCATGACCTCGATGGCCAGCTGGGGAGTAACGTTTCTGGCGATGTTGTGCTCGGCGGTCGCGACTGCCTCGAGCGCCCGGGTGGCACCCGCAACATTCGTCGCGGCGGCAAGCCGACCGATCGTATCGCGCACGCCCTCGTTCACCACGTCGGCTGCCTCATCCTGAAGCGTCAGCAGCACGTCGCGCATGAGCGTCCGCGCGCTCGCCAGCGCTTCCATGATACCCGAACGCTCGCGCGCGTTGAGTTCGCGCTTGTTGCGGTCCTCAAGCTGCTTCAATGCTCCACGCGACAGGTAGTCGGCGTTTTGCTCGAGCACCTTTTCCTGCGTGGACTTGACCTCGGCCAGCGGTGCCTTGACAGCGACGATGAGCGACTTGGCGCGGCTGAGCACGTCGGCCTCGTCGGCGGCGATGAGCGAATCGATAGCGCGGACCATCTGACGGCGGGCGTCCTGACGCTCGGCGCTCTTAAGGAACTCGATACCGCGCGTGGGGCTTCCCGCTACGGCGACGGCCATGCGGCAGCGCGCAGGGTCCTGCCCGGTGGCGCGGCTCACGGCCTGCGCGGCCACGATGGGCGATACCAGCCTAAACGGCACGCATTGGCAGCGACTCACGATGGTAGGCAGCATTACGTCGGACGAGGTGCCCAGCAAAATGAACATAACGCCCTCGGGCGGCTCCTCAAGCGTTTTGAGCAGCGCGTTGGCGGTGTTGGCGCGCAGCTGCTCGGCGCGGTCGATGATGTAGACCTTGGCCTTGGCGCGGATGGGTGCCAGGGGCACGTCGTCGAGGAGCTCGCGGGTCTGGGCGATGAGGTAGCCCGTGGCGCTCTCGGGCGTGTAATAGTGCACGTCGGGGTGTGTATGGCGGGCAACGCGCACGCAGCTGTCGCACGAGCCGCAGCCGTCCTGCTCGCACAGGAATGCCTGGGCGAGCGCCCACGCAGCGTCGAGCTTACCAGCGCCGGGAGCGCCCAAGAACAGGTAGGCGTGCGATGCGCGGCCGCTGGCGATGGCGTTGGTCAAAAAGTCGCGCACGCGCTCCTGGGTGTCGAGCTTGGCGAGCAGGCTTGTCTGCGCGGGCGCCATGCTACTCGGCCTCCTGGGCAAGCGCGGCGGCGACGGCATCCTGCGGGATGTCGAGACCGTACGCGCGAACCTGCTCGACCGTCTGCGCAAAGACGTCCTCGATCGGCGCCGTGGCGTCGATAAGCTTTACGCGGTTCGGCTCCTCGGCAGCAATGGCACAAAAGCCCTGGTAGACGCGCTCCTGGAACGCCATGCCCTTAGCTTCCATGCGGTCTGCCGCACCACGGGCTGCCATGCGCAGCGCCGCCTGCTCGGGCGTGATGTGGTAGACGAGCGTGAGCGCCGGATGCGTTCCCGCGACGGCGAGGTTGTTGGCATCGCGCACCATCTGGCGATCGAGGCCGTCGGCAAACGCCTGGTAGCAGGTCGTGGAATCGTAAAAGCGGTCGCACAGGACCACCTTACCGGCCGCGAGGGCAGGAGCTATGACCTCGTGCACCAACTGGGCGCGCGCGGCCTCGTAGAGCAGCAGCTCGCAAGTATCGCCCATTGCCGTGTTGGCGGGGTCGAGCAGCAGAGCGCGGATCTTTTCGCTGATGGCGGTACCGCCCGGCTCGCGCAGGCTCACAACCTGGTGGCCAGCGAGTTCGAGCGCGCGGGCGAGCAGGCGCGCCTGCGTGGACTTGCCGGCGCCATCGACGCCCTCGAGCGTAATGAAGCTATG
>CAKUEZ010000193.1 GCA_934646965.1 uncultured Collinsella sp.
CCCAGCACCTCGATGTGCTTGAGCGCCATATCAAACGTAAAGATAACCTCGTCGGGCAGGTGCAACATCTTGAGCGCTGCCGACATGCGACTCCAGGTAAGCGTCCACGAAACGCCCAGCACCAGCGATACGTTAATAAAGGTCTTGAGCGCAATCTTGAGCATGGCGCCCGCGGCAGAAGCGCCCAGCAGCAAGGCGGGCAGCGCCAGAACCACGGCAAACCCCGCGGCAGCCAACGCCGGCACGAAGGTCGCCCGCAGTCCGCGCACCGGGCGAACCGCGACAAGCACCAGCGCAATAGCCGCCATCAACATGAGGTACAGCGGGCTCTGCGTCAGGCACACGCACAGGACGCAAACGAACATCCCCACCAGGCGCACCGGAGCCGAAACACAAGAAAGGGCGCGGTCGACCATCGACCCGCCCTCGTGTGCGCCTCCACCCAGGCGAACCCGCTCAAGCAGGCTCGCCAGGTGTAGGACATTCTTTTGCATCACACGATGCCGAGCCCCCGCGGGCTCGTATCGCTCCTCGGCCGCAAGCCAGCTAGGCAGCTCGGCCATTGCCATGAGCACCGTTTTCCTTGACCGTCAGCGAGACCAGGCGAAACGCGATGGTAAGCACCGCCACGCCAATCACGCCCGAAAGGATATACATCGCGGCCTGGCCGGCAAAGTCAAGGCCCTGCTCCTCGGAATAGGCCTGCAGATAATCGCCCGTGGGCAGCGTATCGGCAAAGGTCGGAGCGTCGAGACCGACCGAAGCCTGCAGGCTGTCGTCGCCGGCCTCCTGAACGGCGGTTGCGGCGCCCTCGGCGTCCCACTCGCCCCAGGCGTCACCCGTGGCCAGCAGGCCCAGCGGCGTGGCCACGACAAGCACGGCAACCAGGATGAGCGTGGGAACCAGCGAGGTCTTCTTAGCGGTTGCGCTCTCGGCGTCCAGCAGGCCGTCGGAAGCCTCGGGCCCGACGATAAAGCTCGGCGCCGTCTTCTTAATGAATCCGTAGATAGCGGCGGTCGCCACGCCCTCGACGACACCGGCGACCAGCATATGCGGGATCAACATGGCCGGAATGGAAACGGACAGCGGGAAGGGGCAGTACAGTGGAACACCCGAGGCGTTGGTGAAGAGCATCGGCTGAATGCCAAACTCGATGGCAGCGCAAAGGGCAGCCACGCACAAACCGACCCAACCGCCGACAATGGCAGAGACCGAGGTGCCCCAGCTCTTGTCGTGCAGGCGGCTGTTGAGCGCGCGGAATACCATGGCGGCAACAAACGGCAGCACGAAGGCCATGTTAAAGCAGTTGGCGCCAAAGGACAGGACGCCGCCGTCGCCAAACAGCAGTGCCTGCAGCGCCAGCGCGACGGAGACAGCGATAGTCGCGGCCTCGGGGCCCAGCAGCAGCGCGATGAGTGCGCCGCCGACGGCGTGACCCGTGGTGCCGCCGGGCAGCGGCACGTTGAACATCATGAGCAAGAATGAGAATGCGGCGCAGATGCCCAGGAAAGCCATGTGCTCGCGATCGAGCGTGGCGCGCACCTTCTTGATGCAGTGAACCCAAACGGGCACCATCGCCACCGCCATGACGGCATCGGTCTGCGGGGACAGATAATTATCTGGAATGTGCATATAAGCCTCCCGGTTGTCGGCGCGCGGGATTGCAGCGCCGTTTGAACCATTTCGTCAGTGTTACGTATTGTCAGATTCGTAACACGACGCGGGCTATCATAGCAAAACGACGTGCCGCCCATAAAGCAGCACGCCGTTTTGTAATGCGCATGTAATATATGAAGGCTCAACGGTGCCTTATGCCGAGTGCAAAGTCATATAGAACTCGGCAGCAGTCACCGCCAACCCATACCCCGGCGCAAATCCTAGCCGCGAACCTCGCCGTTCACGCCCTTGCACACCTTGGTGACGATCTTCTGGTGCGCCTTCTCGACCTCTTCGCTGGTGAGCGTATGGTCGTCGGAGCGATACGTAAGCGCGAATGCCATGGACTTCTTGCCCTTACCGATACGAACCGGATCGCGATAGACGTCGAACAGGCGCACGCCCTCGAGCAGCTTGCCACCGGCGCTCGTAATGCGGCGCTCAAGATCCTCGCAGGTCACGGCGTTGTCGACCACGATAGCAAGGTCGTGCTCAACGGCCGGGTACTGCGAGAACTCGCGATAGTTCTCCTGGTTGCGGGCGCCCTTGATCAGCTTGTCCAGATCGAGCTCAAAGGCCACGACGACCTCGTCGATGCCCATAGCCTCGCGCGCCTCGGGATGGATCTCGCCGACCCAGCCCAGCACGGTACCGCCCGAGAGCACCTCGGCGGCACGGCCCGGCTGCAGGAAAGCGTAGCCCTCGCCCTCGACGGGACGGAAGCGAACCTTCTCGATGCGCAGCTGGGCGAGCAGCTCCTCGACAATGCCCTT
>CAKUEZ010000194.1 GCA_934646965.1 uncultured Collinsella sp.
TGCGGCGTATAGGATTCGAACCTATGACGTTCTGATTCGTAGTCAGACCCTCTATCCAGCTGAGGTAACGCCGCAACGCACGGATTATTATGCACGTGACCCTTCGATGGGTCAAGCAACAATTTGGAAAATTTTTACGAAGCGCTGATTCAGTTGCCGCGCGGATCCGCACCGGCTTCGGCCGCCTTCCGGCGTGCTCGCCCGCGGGCTGAAAACGCTCCGCGTTTTCTTCACGCCCGCGCCTCGACCGAGGTTCGAATCCATGGGATGTCGGCATAAAAGAAAAGCCCCCGTTGCCGGAGGCTTCAATTTCAATTGGTGCGGCGTATAGGATTCGAACCTATGACGTTCTGATTCGTAGTCAGACCCTCTATCCAGCTGAGGTAACGCCGCAGCGCAAGACATATAAAACCACTTTAGTCCGTTGGAGTCAAGCACAATCTCAGACTTTTTTTTGCGAGATGCAATTTTGTCATGCTGCTCCGCATATACTGCCGTTCCCCGTGCGATCGATCGGTTTTTCGACTATGTCGAACTTGGCATCGAGTTCTCCCAGGAGCGAACGCACTCGTTGGGCACAGTCGTAATCAGCAAACGAAACACTCAGCATTCGAGCAACCTGGTTAGAAGTCTCGACTCCATAGAACCGCTCAAGTGCCACAAGCCCCTCATGCGCCACAAACGTCTCGACCACATGCGGCGACTCCTCGTAGCACCATTGCGTCAACGGCCCCTCGCTCGTCTGTCGAACCACCAAGCCACCCATGCCGGACGGCTCGCACGTTACGAGTAGGTACTCTCCGCCTTCGTCGCTCTCAAACAAAACCACCCGCTCATCAAACAACTCCATCGCATCCCCTTTCTCTCGCTCTTATCTAGTAAAAGCATAGCAGGTAGATGACTGTATACAGAACAGTTGTTCGTGTGTTTTCTATTGAGCTGTCCGCACGTCATGGTATGGGTCGCGCGCAAAAAAAGGGCGCCCCAAGAGGAGCGCCCTTGCAAATCGACTATACCGCCAGCTTATGCGACCGGCTCGATCTTCTCGAGGCCGCCCATGTAGGGACGCAGGACCTCGGGGATCGTAATGGTGCCGTCGGCGTTCTGGTAGTTCTCCAGAATAGCAGCCATGGTACGGCCAGCCGGCAGACCGGAACCGTTGAGGGTGTGCAGGTAGCGAGAGCCCTTGAAGTTCTCGGGGTCGCGATACTTGATGTTGGCGCGGCGAGCCTGGAAATCACCGCAGTTGGAGCAGGAGCTGATCTCCTTGTAGGCGTTGTAGCTCGGCAGCCAGACCTCGACATCGTAGGTCTGGCGGGCAGAGAAGCCCAGGTCGCCAGTGCACAGGCTGATTACGCGATACGGAAGGCCCAGCTGCTGCAGCAGGTACTCGGCCTCGGCGGTCATGCTCTCGAGCTCCTCGTCGGACTCCTCCGGCTTGGCAAACTTGACCATCTCGACCTTGTCGAACTCATGCTGGCGAATGATGCCGCGGGTGTCGCGACCAGCGGAGCCGGCCTCCTCACGGAAGCAAGGGGTGAAGGCGGTGTAGCGACGCGGCAGGGTGTCGGCGTCCAGAACCTCACCGGCGTGCAGGTTGGTGAGCACGACCTCGGCGGTGGGGATCAGGAAGTTATCGCCCGAGACATGATAGGCGTCGTCCTCGAACTTGGGCAGCTGGCCCGTGCCAAACATGGTCTGACGCTTAACGACGATGGGCGGCCACCACTCCTTGAAGCCACGGCTGGTGTGCGTGTCGAGGAAGAAGTTGATGAGGGCGCGCTCCAGGCGGGCGCCGGCGCCACCGAGAACGGTGAAGCGGCTGCCGGAGAGCTTGTTGCCGCGCTCGAAGTCGAGGATGTCGAGATCGGTACCCAGATCCCAGTGCGGCTTAAAGTCGAAGTCGAACTCGCGCGGGGTGCCCCAACGACGGCGCTCGATGTTCTCGTCCTCGTCCTTACCGTACGGGGTGGCCTCGCACGGAATGTTGGGCAGGTGGGCCATAAAGTCGTACTGCTCCTGCTCGAGGGCGGTACGGCGCTCAGCAAGACCGTCAATCTTCTCGTTGACGGCGCGGACGGCCTCCTTGGCGGCCTCGGCCTCGTCCTTCTTGCCCTCCTTCATCAGGGCGCCGATCTTCTTGGACTCGGCGTTGCGCGTGGCCTGGAGTTCCTCGACCTCGGTGATGACGGCACGGCGCTCGTCGTCGAGCTCAAAGAACTTCTCGCGATCCCAAGACGTCTGGCGATTGGCCATGGCGGTGTCGATGGCATCGGGGTTCTCGCGAACAAACTTGATATCAAGCATTAGATCCTCCGGCGATATACATTCCAGTTAGGTTGCAACCTTGTACATGTATGGGCAAGTATATACTTATGAGCGTTTACGACCCAACTCAACTACGCAAGAAGGCACC
>CAKUEZ010000195.1 GCA_934646965.1 uncultured Collinsella sp.
CTCTTCACCCCGCTCTACGGCAGCTTTATCGTCGAGCTCGCCGAGGACGCCGAGCTGCCCGAGGTCGCCGACGGCGTTGTCGTCGAGCCTCTGGGTACCACCGTCGAGGGTTACGTCATCGATACCGGCTCCGAGGTCATCGAGCTCTCCGAGCTCCAGGAGGCCTGGGAGAGCGGTATCGAGGGCGTCTTCGCCTACCGCAGCGCCGGCGAGACCCCCGAGGTCGAGACCATCGACTTCCGTGCCAAGGATATCCACGTGTACGGCGACGCCAAGATCGCCCGCCCGCGCGTGATCATCCCCGTGTTCCCCGGCAACAACTGCGAGTACGACAGCGCCCGCGCCTTCCGTGCCGCCGGTGCCGAGGCCGACACCTTCGTGATCAACAACCTCACGCCCGAGGCCGTCGCCGAGAGCACCCATGAGCTTGCCCGCCGCATCCGCCAAAGCCAGATCGTCATGATCCCCGGCGGCTTCTCGGGCGGCGACGAGCCCGACGGCTCCGCTAAGTTCATCACGGCGTTCTTCCGCGCCCCCGAGGTCACCGAGGCCGTCCGCGACCTGCTCAAGGCCCGCGATGGCCTGATGCTGGGCATCTGCAACGGCTTCCAGGCCCTGGTCAAGCTCGGCCTGGTGCCCTACGGTGACATCGTCGACGCCACGCCCGATGCGCCCACGCTGACGTTCAACACCATCGGCCGCCACCAGAGCCGTCTGGTGCGCACCCGCATCTCGTCCAACCTGTCCCCGTGGCTGTCCCAGTGCAGCCTCGACGACCCCTACACCGTTGCCATCAGCCACGGCGAGGGCCGCTTTGTCGCCAACGACGAGGTGCTCGCCCAGCTCATCGCCAACGGTCAGGTCGCCACGCAGTACGTGGGCGAGGACGGCAAGCCGAGCATGGATCTTTCCGTCAACCCCAACGGCTCGGCGCTCGCCATCGAGGGCATCACGAGTCCCGACGGCCGTGTCCTGGGCAAGATGGGCCACGCCGAGCGTCGCGGCGACAACCTGTACCGCAACGTGCCCGAGCATGTCCCCGGCGATAAGTTCATGCCGATCTTTGAGAGCGGCGTAGCCTACTTCGCCTAAACCTTTCCCTTCGGGTACAATCCCATCGGGTAACAACACCCGCCACCGGCACTCCCGGTGGCGGGTTCTTTTTTTGCTTCGCGCATGTAGGAAGGACACCATGGAAAGCCGCAAGCCATATCTCGCCACCCTGCCCGGACTCATCCTGGGCTGCCTCGTATGCTGCGCGCTCTGGGGGTCGGCTTTTCCCTGCATCAAGATCGGCTACGCGCTCTTTGGCATCCCGGCACACGATAGCGCCTCGCAGCTGGTCTTCGCGGGCCTGCGCTTCACCCTTGCCGGCGCGCTGGTCATTGTTGGCATGAGCGCGGCCCAACGCCGTCCGGTCGTTCCGCAGGCGCGCGACATCAAACCTATCCTCACGCTGTCGCTCTTCCAGACCGTCGGCCAGTACTTCTTTTTCTACCTCGGTCTCTCCCGAGCAAGTGCCATGTCGAGCTCCATCATCGAGGCCAGCGCCAACTTCTTGGCCATCCTCTTTGCCGCCCTGGCATTCCGCACCGAAAAGCTCGATGCAGCCAAGGTGCTCGGCTGCGTGTTGGGCTTCGCCGGCGTCGCGCTCGTTAACCTTTCAGGCGCGGACGGCACCTTTGGCTTTACGCTCGACGGCGAGGGCTTTATCCTGGCCTCCACCGTCGCAGGCGCCCTTTCGACCTGCCTGATCGGCATCTTCTCGCGCGAGCACGACGGCGTCTTGCTTGCCGGCTGGCAGTTCTTGGTCGGCGGCATCGTCCTCACCATGATCGGCTTTTTGATGGGCGGCGCGCTCTCCCCCACGGCAATCGCCCCCGCCATCGCGCTCATCGTCTATATGGCGCTTATCTCTGCGGTCGCCTACTCGCTGTGGTCGCGCCTGCTTGCCGTCAACCCTGTCAGTCGCGTCTCGGTCTTTGGGTTTATGAACCCGGTCTTTGGCGTGCTGTTGAGCGCGCTGCTGCTCGGCGAGGGCGCCGGCACGAGCCCCGTTACCGTTATCGTTGCCCTGCTGTTGGTCTGCGGCGGCATCATCATCGTCAACAA
>CAKUEZ010000196.1 GCA_934646965.1 uncultured Collinsella sp.
GACCTGGCAGACCTCACCGACTCGTTCTACTTCATCGAAGCCGGCACGCTCGTGGAAAAGATCGAGTCGTCCTCGCAGACGCTCAAGCAGGAATACCTCGATACATACGAGAGATGAATGTGGGGGAGTGTTCGGATGAAGTTGATATTTAAGGTCCAGCTCGTGTCGTTCCGAAAAGACCGTGAACCTTTTGTGGGACGCGCGGCGCCGTGGTACCATAGCCGAGTTTGTTGTCTTGGTCGGAAACCAAGACGCCTTATGCGCTGATCGGTAACCAGCGCCTGACTAATAAGGAGTCCTACCATGAAGCAGGGTATCCATCCCCAGTATGTCGAGTGCACGGTGACGTGCTCTTGCGGCAACACCTTCAAGACGCACGCTACCGTGTCCGAGATGAAGGTCGAGCTTTGCAACGAGTGCCACCCGTTCTACACCGGCCAGCAGAAGTTCGTCGACACCGGTGGACGCGTCCAGCGCTTCGCCGACAAGTTCGGTGGCGCCGCTGCCGCCCAGCTCAAGAAGGCCGAGGAGGCCAAGGCCGCCAAGGCCGCCAAGGCTGCTGAGGCCGAGGCCGCTCGCAAGGCCGCCGCGGAGGCTAAGGCTGCCGAGAAGGCTAAGCGTGCCGCTAAGTTCGCCGAGGAGGCTGCCAAGCAGGCCGCCGAGGCTCCCGCAGAGGCTCCCGTCGAGGAGGCCGCTGCCGAGGCCGAGACCACCGAGGCTGCTGAGTAAATAGCTCGCCGCGGAATCACTCGCATTCATGGCATGAGGGCCGTGCATCCATTTGGGTGCGCGGCCCTTTTCTTTTTATTGGTGCAAGCTAACCTGTCCCCGTGGCACCAAATGGCAGAGAGACGGCGTTTGCTCAGATAAAACTTGCCAAAATAAACCTGTCCCATTGTGGCAGGTTGGTCATAGTTATTACGTGGCGGTCGAGGTCGACCGTATAGGCCGCGCCTTGTTTGGCTAAAGTACAATCATCTGTGTTTAACTCGCCCGCAGCTGCACGGCGTGGGCGATGGCCAAAAAGGAAAACCACATGGGATTCATGTCAAAGCTGCTGTCCTTTGGATCCGATAAGGACCTTAAGCGCTACTACAAGATCGTCGACCAGATCAACGGTCTTGAGCCCCAGTTTGAGAAGATGACCGAGGAGGAACTCCGCGCCCAGACCGATAAGTTCCGTGAGCGCTACGCCAACGGCGAGTCGCTCGACGACATGCTCCCCGAGGCTTTTGCCACCGTGCGCGAGGCTTCCAAGCGTACTATGGGCATGCGCCACTTTGATGTGCAGCTTATCGGCGCCATGGCGCTTCACGAGGGCCATATCGCCGAGATGAAGACCGGCGAAGGCAAGACCCTTGTCTCCACCTTGGCCGGCTACCTCAACGCTATCGCCGGCAAGGGCGTGCATGTCGTTACCGTCAACGATTACCTGGCAAAGCGCGACTCCGAGTGGATGGGCCGCATCTACAAGTACCTGGGAATGACCGTCGGTCTGCTCCAGAACAACATGCCGCTCGAGCTCAAGCGTCCGGCCTACCAGGCAGACGTCACCTACGGCACCAACTCCGAGTTCGGTTTCGACTACCTGCGCGACAACATGGTCACCCGCCCCGAGCAGCGCGTACAGCGCGGCCACAACTACGCCATCGTCGACGAGGTCGACTCCATCCTGATCGATGAGGCCAGAACGCCGCTCATCATCTCGGGCGCCGGCACCAAGTCCGCCAGCACCTATAAGGACTTCGCGCGCGCCGTGCGCGGCCTGGAGCGCGGTGAGGACGTGTCACACGACATGCTCACCGCTACCGAGGACGTCGAGCCCACGGGCGACTACGTCATGGACGAGGCCAAGCACACCATCGCCGCCACCGAGCGCGGCCTTAAGAAGATCGAGCGCCGCCTGGGTATCGATGACATCTATGCCGACCTCTCGGGTCAGCTGGTCAACCACCTGCAGCAGGCGCTGAAGGCCCAGTACATGTTCCACCGCGACAAGCAATACGTGGTCACCAA
>CAKUEZ010000197.1 GCA_934646965.1 uncultured Collinsella sp.
CCTCATACTCGGTGCCCAGGGCAAGCGACGTAAAGTAGCCGGTAAACGAGGCGACGAGGCAGTAGATGCCGGCGGTGTAGTCGATCTTGCCGATAAAGCACATTTCCATGCCAAAGAAGGCACCGGCGAGGGGCGAGCCGAACACGGCGCCAAAGGCAGACGAGATGCCGGCGAGCATGAGGTCGTGATGGTCGTGCTTTTTGAGGCGGGCGAGGTGCGAGATGTTGCTGGCGATGGTGCCGCCGATCTGCACGGCAGCGCCTTCGCGGCCGGCCGAGCCGCCCGTCAGGTGCGTAAGCGTGGAGCAGACAAAGGTAAGGACCGCCATGCGGGCGTGAATGAGGCGGGTTCCCAGGGCGGAATCGATGACCAGGTTGTTACCACGTTTGGCGGCAAGGCCGTGGTTCTTATACACCCATGCGGTGGCGACACCCACGGCGGGAAGCAGGGCGTAGATCCACGCGTGATGCTCGCGATAGTCGGTCGCGATATTCAGCGAGGCCAAAAACGCCCAGGCGGCAACACCCATGGCGAGCGAAACAATCACGACGAGCGCGAGCAACTTGGCGCTCGCGAGCAGATTGCGGGCGTTGCGGCGCGTGTCGGCAGCCAAGAGATGCTCGGAGCGGGTGAGCTGCTGCCTGCCGGCCAAAATGACGTCGTTGAGGGAGAAGAAGCCGCCCTGATCGAGCGGCAGGGAGTTGTCCTGTTCTTCGCTTGCGTTGTCTGGTGTGTCGGTAAAAGTCATAGCGTCCTCTGTTTTTGGTTGCAACGCAAGCATTATAGAGCGTGACAAACGCGTGGAGCCGGTGGGTTGGTTTCGGTTCTGTTTCGTGCCCTGTAACCGACAGGTGTATTCGCGAGTGCAGACCGTCTCGCGGTCGAGCGACGGGGGATTATACTGAATAAAACATAAAGAATCGGCGCCCTTGTTACGCGCCGCGATCTGTAAGAGGTGCATATGGCAGAGAAGCTCATTCCGTTGGAGGACGCGCAGGCAATTGTCTTGTCACATGTGAGTCCGACCGGGGTTGTCGAGATTCCCGTATGGCAGGCGGCCGGCCTTCCCTTGGCCGAGGAAGCCGTGGCCGATATCGACATCTCGCCATTTGCTAACAGCGCCATGGACGGGTATGCCGTACGCGCCGCAGATCTTGCTACGGCGTCAACCGATGCGCCGGTGACGCTTTCCGTTGTTGGCCACGAGGCGGCGGGTCATGTGTTTGAGGGTACGATTGGCGCGGGCGAGACGGTCCGCATTATGACGGGCGCGCCGGTGCCAGAGGGCGCCGATGCCGTGGTGAAGTACGAGATCGTCGACGTGCTCGATGGCGATGGCAACGAGGGCTCGCACGTCCGCTTCTCGGCGCCGGCTAAGGTGGGGGAGAACGTTCGCTCTGCTGCCGAAGAAGCCCATGCCGGCGACGTCGTGATGCGTGCCGGTGAGGTTGTGGCGCCGGCTGGTGCGGGCCTGCTGGCAAGCGCCGGGTATGCGAGCGTGAAGGTGCACGCCGCACCGCACGTGGGCATCATCTCGCTGGGCACAGAGCTGGTTGCTCCAAGTGAGCTTCCGGCGCGTGGCCAGATTCGCGATTCCAACTCCTCGGCGCTGATGGCCGAGGCACTCGATGCCGGTGCCGAGCCTGTCTTCTATGGCATTGCGCCCGACGACGAGCAGGCGATATCCGAACTCGTACACCGCGCGGTGCGCGAGTGCGACTTTGTCATTACGAGCGGCGGGGCCTCGGCCGGAGACTACGATTACGTGACGGCGCTGGTCCAGCGCGAAGGCGAGGTCCTGTTCGATCGCATCTCGATGCGTCCTGGTAAGGCCATCACGTTTGGCCTGCTCGGCGGCAAACCGTACCTGGGGCTTTCGGGCAATCCGGCGGCGGCCTACGTGGGCTTTGAGGTGCTCGCGCGCCCGGCGATTCGTAAGATGCGCGGCTTTGCCGAGGGTGCGCGTCCCGTGCAGCAGGCGACGCTCACGCACGGCGTGAAGAAGCGCCAAGAC
>CAKUEZ010000198.1 GCA_934646965.1 uncultured Collinsella sp.
AAACGTCGCGTCAAAGAACTCCTCGGTCAACAGGCGATATGGCGGATGATCGGGCTCGCCAGGGTTTTCGCGCACAATCTCGTGCATAACGCCGATGGTCTTGAGCACGTACTCCTTATGGATGGGATACTGCCCAAAACGCGTCGCCGCGGTATACAAGCGATCGGTCGCACGCGGGATAGAAACGATACCGAGCGTCTTGCCAAACCAGTCAAAGTCACCCTGCTTTTTGATGCGGAATTCCTCGCTCGGCTTGCCGCCATGCGCTTCCAGATACTGATTCACGCGCGTGTTCCACACCGTATCGGCGACCAGATGCGACCAAACACCCAGCGTCAGATCGAGCAGCGATTGCGCCACGTCCTCGGATGCCAGCGAAAACTCGCTGGCACCGGGCTCGGCAACCGGTTCAATGTCCTTGTAGCGCTGGGGATAATGCACGCGGTTCAGTCGCTCGCGCTCCTCGATAATCGAGGTCGCCGCAGCCGGCGCACCCGCCGGCGCACCCTTAAGCAACGGTGCCACATAGGTATCCCAAAACTCATGCTCGCGCGGTTTTGGGATAGGCTCGGGCTTGGCAAAGTGCGTGATGCGGTATGGAATGGGGTCGGCAATGCCGGGGACCATATAGCCCACAAAGATATCCGGAACCACGCAGCCAAACAAAAAGGCATTGCGGTCGCGCACGCTATCGGCAAGCGCACCGGTGCGCTCCAGAAGTCGTTCCGTTTGAGCGATATGAATGTTCCAGCTTGGCATAGCCACCCCCATAAAAACCTGGATAACTATACCATCACGGCAAAGCCGCGCGGGCACCCACGCATGCTCTACGCAGCAACTATTCGGCGACACCGACCTCGGTTCCATACGACGGTGTGGGCGCCTCGACCACATGGTGATATCGATCGATATAGATCGCACGGGCGCCCAGGCGACGCACCAAATCCTGGTGGTGTGTGCTCATCAAGACCGTCTTGCCCGCCGCGACGTAGGCCAGCAAGAAGTTGACCACGATGTCGCATGAATCCTCGTCGAGCCCGTTGGTGGGCTCGTCAAGCACCAGAATATCCGGGTTCATCGACACCACCGCGGCAAGCGCCACGCGCTTTTTTTGCCCGCCCGAGAGCTGGTAGGGAGAGGCGTCGACCAGATCGGCAACTTGGAACAGCTCCATGGCATCGCGCACGCGGCGCTCGAGCTCGTCTGCCGGCAGGCCCATCTGCGCGGGGCCAAAGGCGACCTCCTCGCCGACCGTGGCGCAGAACAGTTGGGCATCGGCGTTTTGGAACACAAAGCCAACACGCTGATGAAAGCGCTGTGCGGCCACGGAATCCTTCAGAAACGCCACATCGATCACGTGTCCATCAAACAGGTACGCGCCCGCGTCCGCGAGCTCAAGGCCGTTGATGAGGCGCATGATCGTTGTCTTGCCGCAGCCGTTGGGGCCGAGCAGGGCGACGAGCTCACCGCGATCGACCTGCAGCGACACGCCGTCGACTACCGTATGGCCCGCATAGGAGAACACTACGTCACGCAGCTCGATGAGCGGCGCGACCTCGGCGCCGTCTGCACCACTCGCGCCTGTCGCGCTATTCATATCGATCGTCAAAACGTCGCCCTTCCCTATTCGCGCCAACAGTCGGCCAACCCGCTACAGCACGGCGCACAGCGCCGCCAGCAGCGCCACAGCGGCCGCATAAACCGCATCGCGCCAGCTAAACCCGGTGCGCGCCGGCGCCGGATACACACCGGCAAAACCGCGGCAGGCCATGGCCTCGTCCATCGCGCGGCTGCATTCCATCGCCTTGATAAAGGTCATGCCCATGATACCCGCGACCGAGTCGGTACGCGAAAACCCCTCAGGCGCGCGGCCAACGCTGCGCAGCATGACCGATTCGGTCAGATCGTGCGCCGTGCGACCCAGCACCTCGATGTGCTTGAGCGCCATATCAAACGTAAAGATAACCTCGTCGGGCAGGTGCAACATCTTGAGCGC
>CAKUEZ010000199.1 GCA_934646965.1 uncultured Collinsella sp.
GTTTCTTACGACTGGCTCAAGACCATGATCGATATTCCGGAGGATCCCAAGACCCTTTCGGACGAATATATCCGCACCGGCACCGAGGTCGAGGCGATCGACACCGTGGGCGAGTCCTTCGACCACGTGGTGACCGCCAAGGTGCTCACTAAGACCCCGCACCCCGATAGTGACCACATGTATGTGTGCTCGGTCGACGTGGGCGACAAGAATCTCGACGCCGATGGCAACCGCGCTCCGCTGCAGATCGTCTGCGGCGCGCAGAACTTCGAGGCCGGTGACCACATCGTCACGGCCATGATTGGCGCTGTTCTGCCCGGCGATGTCAAGATCAAGAAGAGCAAGCTCCGCGGCGTCGTGTCCATGGGCATGAACTGCTCCGCGCGCGAGCTCGGCCTGGGCGGCGACCATTCGGGCATCATGATCCTGCCCGAGGACACGCCCTGCGGCATGCCGTTTGCCGAGTACGTGGGCTCGAGCGACACCGTGCTCGACTGCGAGATCACGCCCAACCGCCCCGACTGCCTGTCCATGATCGGTATGGCCCGCGAGACCGGTGCCATCTTCGACCGCGATTTCCACGTCGAGCTGCCCGCCATCAAGGCCGAGACCGGCCGCGCGACCGACGACGAGCTTTCCGTCGAGATCGCCGACGAGGGCCTGTGTGACCGCTACGTTGCCCGCATCGTGCGCAACGTCAAGGTCGGCCCGTCGCCCGACTGGATGGTCAAGCGCCTCAACGCCCTGGGCGTGCGCCCGCACAACAACATCGTCGACATCACCAACTACGTGATGATGCTCACCGGTCAGCCGCTGCACGCTTTTGACCTGGATACCTTTGCTGAGCGCGATGGCCGCCGCCGCGTGGTGGTTCGCGCCGCCCAGCAGGACGAGAAGTTCACGACCCTCGACGGCGAGGAGCGCGTGCTCGACGCCGGTATGGGTCTTATCACCGACGGCGAGCGTCCCGTGGCGCTGGCCGGCGTTATGGGCGGCATGGATTCCGAGATCGAGGACGATACCGTCGACGTGATGGTCGAGAGCGCCTGCTTCAACGCTGGCCGCACCTCGCACACCAGCCGCGACCTGTCGCTGATCTCCGACGCCTCCATCCGATTTGAGCGCCAGGTCGACGAGACCGGCTGTGTGGACGTCGCCAACGTCACCTGCGCGCTCATCGAGGAGATCGCCGGCGGCGAGGTTGCTCCCGGCTACGTGGACGTCTTCCCCGCGCCCAAGACCATCGACAGCATTAAGCTGCGCCTGGCCCGCGTGCATGCCATCTGCGGCGCCGACATCGAGCCCGACTTTATCGAGCGCTCGCTCACCCGCCTGGGCTGCACCGTCGAGCGCGACGGCGAGGACTTTATCGTCACCCCGCCGAGCTTCCGCCCCGACCTGCCGCGCGAGATCGACCTGATCGAGGAGGTCCTGCGCCTGTGGGGCATGGGCCGCGTGACGGCGACCATCCCGGCTGCCAAGAACCATATCGGTGGCCTGACCCGCGAGCAGAAGCTCACTCGTAAGGTCGGCGAGATCCTGCGCGCCTGCGGCCTCAACGAGACCACGACTTTTGGCTTTGCCGCCCCGGGCGACCTGGAGAAGATCGGCATGTCCACCGAGGGCCGCGGTTGCCCCGTGGTGCTCATGAACCCGCTGGTGGCCGAGCAGACCGAGATGCGTCGCTCGCTGCTGCCGGGCCTGCTGCAGTCCGTGGCCTACAACGAGGCCCACGGCACGCCCAACGTGCATCTGTACGAGGTCGGCAGCCTGTTCCACGGTCGCGAGAACGCCAGCCTGCCCAAGGAGACCAAGTCCGTGGCGGGCGTGCTTTCGGGCCAGTGGAGCGAGCAGTCCTGGAACATGAAGTACCGCAAGCTGCGTTTCTTCTTTGGCAAGGGCATTGTCGAGGAGCTGCTCGCCCAGCTGCGCATCGAGAAGGTTCGCTTCCGTCCCGTCGAGGGCGAGGGCTA
>CAKUEZ010000200.1 GCA_934646965.1 uncultured Collinsella sp.
CTTGATATCGATCGCGTGACCCACGAGCTTCGCCCCGTGGAGGAGCGCAGCCGCGATTTCGATCCGCTGTACGTGGAACTTGACGACGACGCGCGTCGCGCCCAGGCGAGCCGTTGCATGATGTGCGGCGTGGCGTTTTGCCAGATGGGTGCGAGCTTTGGCAAGGCGCGTCCGAGTGGCTGCCCGCTGCACAACCTGATTCCCGAGTGGAACGAGCTGGTGTACCGCGGCCGCTGGGACGAGGCGGCCGAGCGTCTGTCGCTCACCTCGCCCATGCCCGAGTTCACGAGCCGCGTGTGCCCGGCGCTGTGCGAGGCCGCGTGCAACCTGGGCTCGGTCGATGGCCAGCCCACGACGATCCACGACAACGAGCGCGCGATCAGCGACCACGAGTGGGCCAACGGCGGTCCGCGCCGCTTTGAGCCGGCAGGGGAGGACGCGCCCACGGTTGCCGTGGTGGGCTCCGGCCCTGCTGGCCTGGTGGCCGCGTGGGAACTCGCTCGCCGCGGCGCCCGCGTGACGGTGTTTGAGCGCGACGACCGCCCGGGCGGCCTGCTCATGTACGGCATCCCCAACATGAAGCTCGAGAAGTCCGTGGTCGAGCGTCGCGTGGCGCTCATGCGCGAGCTGGGCATTGTGTTTGAGCTTGAGGCTGATGTAAGCGACCCTGCGGTGTCGGCCAAGCTCGATGACTTTGATGCCGTTGTGGTGGCTGCCGGCGCCCGTGCCCCGCGTGGGCTTTCGGCCGCGAATATTGATGCGCCTGGCGTGGTGTACGCCGTGGACTATCTGACGGCTTCGACCGTTTCGGTGCTCGACGGCGGCGAGCCCGCCATTGACGCGCGTGGCCTGGATGTCGTGGTCATTGGTGGCGGCGATACCGGCAACGACTGTGTGGGTACTGCGGTGCGCCAAGGTGCGCGCAGTGTGCGTCAGTTTGAGTTCTTGCCGGCGGCGCCCGATAAGCGTGCGGAGAGCAACCCCTGGCCGCAGTGGCCCAACGTCAAGAAGACCGATTACGGCCAACAGGAGGCCATCGCTACCATGGGTGGCGAGATGCGTGCCTGGGGTGTGGATACGCTCGAGGTGCTGCTGGACAAGAAGGGTGCGGCCGCGGGTCTGCGCGTGGTCGATCTGGACTGGTCGGCGGGAAAGCCCGAGCGCATCGCGGACTCCGAGCACGAGGTGCCGGCGCAGCTGGTGCTCATTGCCTGTGGCTTTACGGGTCCGGAGCACGGTGTGTTCGACGCCGTTGGCGTGCCCGTTGCCAGTGCTGGTCGCCCGCTACCTGTGATGGCTTCCGAGGGCTCGCATCTTGCGGCCCGCACGGACGGTGTCGCTGCCGATGCCACGCCGGTGTATGTGGCCGGTGACGCCCGCAACGGCAGCTCGCTCGTGGTGAACGCCATGGCCGACGCCCTGGCCTGCGCCGCCGAGGTCGCCGAGGCGCTGGCGCTGTAAGGTAGTCATTTAAGAACGTCCCCAATGACTAGTCATTGGGGACGTTCTTTTTTGTCTAGTCGTTGGGGACACTCTTTGCGGGGCGCCTGTTCATTTGTCGACGTGCGAGCGTTCATTCGTTGACGTTTGCGCCTGTGGTGCTCTGCTGTTTCTATGGTGGCTAGGGTGGCACGGCTCAAAATAGCTGGATCATTGTCTATATCTACCTGCGGGTTCTTTGTGGCGTGCATATTCGGGCAAGCATTCCGTCAAGTGTTTGGTCAGCATCTGGTTTGCAGCCGGATGCCTATTTTGCCCGCGCTGACAGCGGCTGCCTACCCTCCTCGTAAGCTCAAATTGAGGCCAATCAATTTGAGGAGGATGCCATGACTGACCATGTTTTTGACCGAGCGCATCTGGCAGAAGCCGTCGGCAACGATATTACC
>CAKUEZ010000201.1 GCA_934646965.1 uncultured Collinsella sp.
GGCAAGCGCGCAGGCGCGGGTCAGCTTAAGGTCGATGCCGTAGGCGGCCAGGTACTCATCGTGGTGGCTCTTGATCAGACGGGCCACGCCGCCGCCGACGGTTCCCAGACCGATGAGGCCGACGTTCACGGTGCGCAGGGGTTCGCTCATAGATAGCTCCTTCGTGCATCTTATGGATGGATTAACCGCTTAAAGGTTGAGTGCATTCTAGCGTGAAGTGCGGGCGCGTGCTTGCCTGGCAGCGGGAGCAGCACAAAACGCCACCCCCGAAACGCTGCGGAAACATTGGAAACACGCTCGCTACAAACGAACTTCCGTAACAAACTGTCAACGTTTGCACCATAAGGTTTGCCCTGTACCGCAAGACGGCCGCACCGCGGCCAGCGAAAAGGGGGACACCATGTTTAGCGTCAACAACGTACTTAACCGCAGGAGTTTCTTGGCTTGCGCCGCGGTGCTCGGTAGCACCGCGGCACTCGCTGGTTGCTCGTCGGGCGGCTCGGACGGCGGCTCCGCCGATGATGGCAAGACCTTCAAGATCGGTGTCATCGGCCCTCTGACCGGCGCCGCGGCAACCTATGGCGTTTCGGCCGAGAAGGGTGCCAAGCTCGCCGCCAAGGATTTTTCGACCAAGGACCTCAAACTCTCGCTTAAGTCCGAGGATGACGTCGCTGACGGCGAGAAGGCCATCAACGCCTTCAATACCTTGTGCGACTGGGGCATGCAGGCGCTCGTCGGCCCCGTCACCACCGGTGCCGCCGTCGCCGTCTCGGGCGAGATCGCCGACGATATGCTCATGGTCACGCCTTCGGCCTCGTCGCTCGACGTTACCAAGGACAAGACCACGGTTTTCCAGGTTTGCTTCACCGATCCCACCATGGGCGCCAGCGCCGCGAAGTTCTTGGCCGAGAAGTACGCGGATGCCAAGATCGCCCTGTTCTACAACTCCGGCGATACGTATAGCTCGGGCGTTGCCGACGCTTTTGCCGAGCAGGCCAAGGCGTCCAAGCTCGACATCGTCGATACCGAGACCTTTAAGGACGACTCTTCCACGAGCTTTACCAACCAGCTCACCAAGGCCAAGGAGGCCGGCGCCACGCTCATCTTTGCGCCGATCTACTACACGCCGGCGTCCGTTTTGCTCAAGAACGCCAAGGACATGGGCTACGACATGACGCTCATGGGTACCGACGGCATGGACGGCCTGCTCTCTGTGGAAGGCTTCGATACCTCTCTTGCCGAGGGCGTACTGCTCATGACCCCGTTCTCTGCCGACGATGAGAAGAATGCCGACTTCGTCAAGGCCTATAAGGATGCCTACGACGAGACGCCCAACCAGTTTGCCGCCGACGCTTACGATTGCGTCCACGCCATCGCCGAGGCTATCGATAGGGCGGGGATTGACATTTCGGCCGACGGTGCCGACATTGCCGGCGACCTTGCCAAGGCCATGCGCAAGATCAAGATCGAGGGCCTGACAGGCGAGCTGACGTGGAATGACGAGGGCCAGGTCGAAAAGCCCGCCACAGCCTATGTGATCCAGGGCGGCAAGTACATCGCCGCCTAAGTGCGCATAAAGCGCGACCAGTGAGGCCGTTTTATTCAGGGCAGGGACGCCTGTAACAGAACGGAAACATTACTTTCACACAATAAAGTGGCATTACTGCATAAAGTAATAGAAATACGCAGAATTATGGATAAATGAACAAATCCAAAGAAAAGTTGAAATAATCGCCACTTTCCTTAACTAAAGCGTCTAGTATTTTGCGAACGCCGAACACGGCGAAGGATGGCCTGTCGGGTAACCGAAACCCGACGAGATTTGAGAGGAGAGCCG
>CAKUEZ010000202.1 GCA_934646965.1 uncultured Collinsella sp.
GACTGCACCAGCCAGGACTGTGCCGTCGACTTTACCGAGCACCTCAACGACAGCATCGAGGGCAAGCGCGTGGGCATTATCCCCGCGTTTATGGAGGCCGAGGGCCTGACGCCCGAGGTCAAGGCCGCCGTTCAGCGCGCCGCCCAGGAGCTGCAGAACCAGGGTGCCGAGCTGGTCGAGGTCGACCTGCCGCATCTGGACGCCGCCATCGCCGCCTACTACGTCATCGGCCCGGCCGAGGCGTTCTCCAACCTGGCCCGTTTCGACGGCATCCGCTACGGCTACCAGGAGGAGGGCTGCGCCAACCTGTCCGACCAGAGCTCGCTCTCGCGCGCCCACGGCTTTGGTGCCGAGGCCAAGCGCCGTCAGATGCTCGGCGCCTACCTGCTGAGCTCGGGCGTATACGACAAGTATTACTACGCCGCGCAGAAGGCCCGCACGCTCATCACGCAAGACTATGACGCCGCGTATACCAAGGTGGACACGATTCTGATGCCCGCCTCGCCGCGCACGGCCTTTAAGTTTGGCGAGATCAGCGACCCCACGCAGATGTACCTTTCGGACCTGTACACCATTTCGCTCAACATTTGCGGCAACGGCGGCATCTCGGTGCCGCTGGGCCTGGGCGAGGACAGCAAGCTGCCCGTTTCTGCCCAACTGGTGGGACCGGCCTTTAAGGACCGTCAGCTGCTCACGTTTGCCCGCGCCCTGGAGCGCGGCTTTGCCGATGCCGCCACGGGTGCGCCCGCGCTTTCCGTCGCGCCCGATTTTGCCGGGAAGGGAGGCGAGCTGTAATGAAGGAGCTTTCCGAGGTCCTGCAGGATTGGGAGGCTGTGATTGGCCTGGAGATCCACACCGAGCTCACCGCACTCGACACCAAGATGTTCTGCAACTGCAAGCTCAGCCACGATGACGAGCCCAACGCCAACGTGTGCCCGGTGTGCCTGGGCCTGCCCGGCGCCCTGCCGGTGCCCAACAAGCGCGCCATCGAGAGCATCGTCAAGGCCGGTCTCGCCACCAACTGCGAGATTCAGCGCCACTCGATGTTCTACCGCAAGCACTATTTCTATCCCGATATGGCTAAGAACTTCCAGACCACGCAGGGTCCGGTCGCCTTTGCCATGTACGGCCATCTGGACCTGGACGTGACCGGTCGCGGTGCCGCCGAGCGCCCCGACTGCGCGTTTGGCGAGGCCGAGGCCCAGAGTCTGGCGAGCGCCTCGGCCAACGCCGAGGGCCTGTCCACGTCTATGTCGTCGACCATGCGCGAGGGTAACCAGCGCGCCGGCCACCTGGCCAGCTATGACGCGTCCAACCTGCAGATGCCCGAGCGTCGCGAGGACGGTTCCTACACGGTACCCATCCGCATTCTGCGCATCCACATGGAGGAGGACGCCGCCAAGATGGTCCACGTGGGCGGCGCCGAGGGTCGCATTACCGCCGCGGCCGAGTCGCTCGTCGACTACAACCGCTGCGGCACGCCGCTGATCGAGCTTGTTACCGAGCCCGACCTGCGCACGCCCGAGGAGGCGCGCCTGTTTATGGAGAAGCTCCGTCGCATCTTTGTGACGCTGGGCATTTCCGACTGCTCCATGGAGAAGGGCTCCATGCGCTGCGACGGCAACGTGTCGCTGCGTCGCCGCGGCGAGACCAAGCTGGGCACCAAGACCGAGCTCAAGAACCTCAACTCGTTTAAGAGCCTGCACGACGGCCTTGCCTACGAGATCTGCCGCCAGGCCGAGGTGCTCGAGGAGGGCGGCATCATCTATCAGGAGACCCGCCACTGGGAGCCCAGCCGCAAGCGCACCGTGGTCATGCGTGTGAA
This sequence comes from uncultured Collinsella sp., assembly GCA_934646965.1. Lineage (GTDB taxonomy): Bacteria > Actinomycetota > Coriobacteriia > Coriobacteriales > Coriobacteriaceae > Collinsella. Next base: position 1,826 of record CAKUEZ010000202.1, read on the forward strand.
GGAGACGGC
>CAKUEZ010000203.1 GCA_934646965.1 uncultured Collinsella sp.
CTCAAGAAGGGCGTCATTCCGCAGGTCGTGCTCAACAACCTGTACAAGTACACCTCGCTGCAGACGACCTTTGGCGCCAACAACCTGGCACTCGTCAACGGCGTGCCCAAATGCCTGAGCCTGCGCGAGATGCTGCGGCACTACATCGACCACCAGGTCGACGTCGTCACCCGCCGCACCCGCTACGACCTTAAGAAGGCCCAGGCCCGCGCGCATATCCTCGAGGGCTATCTGATGGCCCTTGACCATATCGACGAGGTCATCAGCATCATCCGCTCCTCGCAGACCGATTCCGAGGCAAGCAGCCGCCTGATCGAGCGCTTCGGCTTTACACCCGAGCAGACCACGGCCATTCTCGAGATGAAGCTGCGCCGCCTGACCGGCCTGGAGCGCGACAAGATCCAGGAAGAGCTGGACGGCCTGCGTCGCGCCATCGCCTACTACGAGGACCTGCTGGCGCATGAGGAGAAGATCCTGGGCGTCATCAAGGAAGAGATGCGCGAGATCTCCAAGAAGTTCGGCGATAAGCGCCGCACCGAGATCAGCCACGTCGAGAAGGACCTGGATGTTGAGGACCTCATCGCCGACGAGGATATGGTCGTGACCATCACCCACACCGGCTATGTGAAGCGTATCCCGGTTGCCGCCTACCGCGCCCAGAAGCGCGGCGGCAAGGGCGTGTCGGGCGTCAACCTTAAAGAGGACGACGTCATCGACGAGATGTTCATCGCGTCCACGCACGAGTACGTACTGTTCTTCTCGAGCAAGGGCAAGGTCTATCGCCTGAAGGTGCACGAGCTGCCGGTGGGCACGCGCCAGGCGCGTGGTACTGCGATCGTCAACTTGCTGCCCTTCGAGGAAGGCGAGAAGATTGCGAGCGTCATCAGCTGCCGTGAGTTCCCGGCCGACGAGTACCTGATGTTTGCCACCAAGAACGGCATGGTTAAGAAGACCGTGATGAGTGCATATGACCGCAGCCGTCGCGACGGCCTGATCGCCATCAACCTGCGTGACGACGACGCACTGCTAAACGTGCGCCGCGTGCGCGAGGGTGACAAGATCATCCTGGCCACCACCGCGGGCAAGGCGATTATGTTCTCTGAGGAGCAGGTGCGCGCCACCGGTCGCGATACCAGCGGCGTTCGCGGTATTGCCATGAAGGACGGCGTCAGCGCGCTGGGTATGGAAGTTACCAACGGCAACGGCGACCTGTTCGTCATTACCGAGCGCGGCTACGGCAAGCGCACGCCGGTCTCGGATTACCCGGAGCAGAACCGCGGCGGTCAGGGCGTCTACACCATCCAAATGACCGAGCGCAAGGGTAACCTCGCAGCCATGAAGACGGTGGGCCCGCAGCATGAGCTGTTCATCGTGACGGAGGGCGCGACGGTCATTCGCGTCAAGACCGACGAGATCAGCCAAACCGGCCGAGCCACCCAGGGCGTCAAGATGATGACTGTCGACGACAACGACCGCATCTGCGCTGTAGCCCGCATGACGGCTGCCAAAGAAAAGCCCGAAGGCGAAGGTGCCGAGGACGCAGCCACGGCTAACACCGAGGAAGCCCCCGTCGACTTGGGCGACGGCAACGACATGCCAGAGGATCTCCTAGACGAGTAAGCGGCCCTAGCTGGTAAAAAACATCAGACCCCATATATCGGCGGTCGGCGCACTGCGCGTCGACCGCTTTTTTGAAAACCTTTGGGACCCGCGTTCGCCCCGGCCGCACGGCGGCATATGAAGTCGATCGCGAGTTCCGCACGAGCCGGAGAGCACTTAATGTGCTCTCCGTGCGAGTCAGGACTGTCCGAGCAGGCGAC
>CAKUEZ010000204.1 GCA_934646965.1 uncultured Collinsella sp.
GATATCGAACGTCTGCAGGAACCAGATCACGACCGTGGCGGCAAAGATAATGGTAAAGGCCTTGGTGATGAAGTCCTTGGCCTTATCCCACGCGAGCATCACCGTCGTCTTGACGCTCGGCAGACGATAGTTGGGAAGCTCCATGATAAACGGCACCGGGTCGCCCTTGAACGCCGTGCGGTTGAGTACGAGCGCCGCGATGCAGCCGACCACAATGCCCAACACATAGAGCGAAACCATGGCGGGAACCGTCGCCTTTGGGAAGAACACACCGCACAGCAGGCCGTAGACCGGCAGTTTGGCCGAACAGCTCATAAACGGCGTGAGCATGACCGTCATCTTACGGTCGTGCTCGGACGGCAGCGTGCGCGTCGACATAATGGCCGGCACGGTGCAGCCAAAGCCGACGAGCATGGGGACGAAGCTGCGGCCCGAAAGGCCAAAGCGGCGCAGTACCTTATCCATAACAAAGGCCACGCGCGCCATGTAGCCGGAGTCTTCCAGAATGGAAAGGAATAAGAAGAGCACGACGATGATCGGCAGGAAGGTCAACACGCTGCCCACGCCCGTGAGCACACCGTCAACCGCCAGCGAGCGCACCACGTCGTTGGTGCCAAACGCCTTGAGGCCCGCATCGGCCGAGGCAATGACGACCGCGATGCCGTCCTCCATAAGGCCTTGCAACGCGGCGCCGATCACGCCAAACGTCAGCCAAAAGACGAGGCCCATGATGAGGATGAACGCCGGAATGGCCGTGTAGCGACCGGTCAAGATGCGGTCGATTTTGACGGAGCGCACGTGCTCGCGGCTCTCGTGCGGCTTGACCACGCAGCGCCCGCACACATCGCCGATAAAGCTAAAGCGCATGTCGGCCAGCGCGGACAGTCGGTCGGTGCCGGCCTCGCCCTCCATCTGGGTAATAATGTGCTCGATGGCGTCGAGCTCGTTGCGGTCAAGGTGAAGTGCTTCGGTTACCAGCTCATCGCCCTCAACCAACTTAGTCGCCGCGAAGCGCACCGGAATATGCGCCGTTGCGGCATGGTCCTCGATAAGGTTGGCAATACCGTGGATGCAGCGGTGCAGCGCGCCGCCGTCCGGGCCGTCGGGCGCACAAAAGTCCAAGCGACCGGGGCGCTCGCGGAATCGTGCCACGTGCAGGGCATGCTCCACGAGCTCGCCGATGCCCTCGTTGCGGGCGGCGCTAATGGGAACGACCGGCACGCCCAGCAGGCTCTCGAGCAGATTGACGTCCACGGCGCCGCCGTTGGCCGTTACCTCGTCCATCATGTTGAGCGCGATAACCATGGGGCGATCGAGCTCCATGAGCTGCAGCGTCAGATACAAATTGCGCTCGATGTTGGTGGCATCGATGATGTCGATAATCGCACCGGGGTTCTCATCAAGGATGAATTGGCGGCTGACGATCTCTTCGCCCGTGTACGGCGACAGCGAGTAGATGCCGGGCAGGTCGGTGACGCTCGCCTCGGGATGGTTACGGATGGTGCCGTCTTTGCGGTCGACCGTTACGCCGGGAAAGTTGCCGACGTGCTGGTTAGAACCCGTCAGCTGGTTGAACAGCGTGGTCTTGCCGCAGTTTTGGTTGCCGGCGAGGGCGAAATGCAGCGGCGCGCCCTCGGGCACAGCCGTCTTGGCCGCGCGGGGCGAATACGTGCCCTCGCCCAGTGCCGGGTGTTCCGTCGTGCCGATTGCCGCGTTAACGCGCGGGCCCGGCTCCGTGTCGTGGACATCCACGAGCTCAATGCGGGCGGCATCGTCCTTGCGCAACGTCAACTCGTAGCCGCGCAGTCGAA
>CAKUEZ010000205.1 GCA_934646965.1 uncultured Collinsella sp.
CCATCGCGCGAACGCCGGGCGTCAAATAGCCCAGATCCTCGGCGATAAAGTTGAGCGGACCCAGCTCGTCGTAGGCGGTCTGGAACAGATCCTTGCCCGGACCCGCCAGCCAGCGGCCGTCGGCGCAGGCCTTGCCCGCGGGAATGCTGAAGTAGCTGTGGAAGCCCAGGAAGTGGTCCAGGCGCACGCGGTCGTAGAGCGAGAACGCACGACGCAGACGATCCATCCACCAGCGGTAGCCGGTCTCCTTCATGTGATCCCAGCGGAACGTCGGGTTGCCCCACACCTGGCCCTCAGGTGCAAAGTTGTCGGGCGGCGCGCCGGAAATCTCAATCGCCTTGCCGGTATCGGACAGCCAGAAGTTCTCGGGCTCGCTCCATGCGTCGGCCGAATCGTCCGAGACATACATCGGAATGTCACCGATAACCTCGATTCCCTTCTTGTGCGCGTAGTTCATAAGCTCGCACCAGGCCAGGTCAAAGCGATACTGCATGTACGCCTGCAGCTCCGCCTCGTCGTGGAAACGTTTGTCGTCGATCAGATGCTCGCTGTAGCGCGCGACGTCGGCCGGCCAATCGTGGCGCGACTCGCCCTCAAAGTGCTTTTTGACGGCCATGTAGACGCAGTACTTCTCGAGCCAGTCGGCGTTGCGATGTTTAAACGCGGTGTAGAGCGGGTCGGCATCCTCGCCACCGCGGGCTTTCCAGACCTTAAAGTCGGCCGCCAGCTCCTCGTGCGACTCCGGAAGAAGGTCGATGTTGCCCGCAAAAGCCGAAGGGCCAGCGTAAGGGGAACGGAAGAAGTCCGTGGGGTTGACAGGCAGGACCTGCCAGTAGCGCATTCCCATGGCGGCCAGATGGTCGATAAAGCGACGCGTGGGCGCGCCGATCGTGCCGGGCTTGCCGTCATCGGTCGGCACCGAGGTGATATGGCACACGACGCCCGCGCCGTGATCGAGCGGCTCCTGCAGGCGCTGCTCCGCGTGATGATAGATAATCGACGAACCCAGCGGGTACAGGTCGAGCGTGACCGTGCCGTTGTGGATCACGCACTCGTGGCCGCTGATCACGTCTGTCGCGCATTCGCCGAGCGCCGGAATCGTCACGCGATGCGAATTGCGCAGACTGCGGTTGATGATGACGGTCGCGGACTCGCCGTCCTTGCCCGTGCGGTTGTACGCCAGCACCTCGTCGTTGAGCGCGAAGGCTTTGATCTCGCCGTCGATCATAAACGGCAGCGCACGGCGCACGGCCGAGGCGTTCTTAACGATAGCGAGCGTATCGAAGTCGTGCAGGTCTTCCTTGGTCGGCAGCGTGCGGCGGTTGCCCGGGTCGGTGAGGCCTTCCAGGCCATACTCGTCGCCGTAGTAGATCGAAGGCACGCCGGGGAAGGTCATCTGCATGAGCGTCGCGAGCCAAAAGCGGCTCTTGGCCAGGCCCATTGCGCCTTCGTCCAGACGCCATTTGCTGCGCTCGCACTCGGGCAGCTGCGACTCGTCGGGGCCGCCGCCGAGCACCGAGATGATGCGTGGACGGTCGTGGCTCGAGAGCAGATTGAGTGCGCAGGACAGAGCCTCGCTCGGGTAGTTCTCGCGCAGGGTCTCGATATCCTCGGCTGCCTGATAGGCGTTCTTGTAGCCCATCAGGCAGCCGATGACCATGTCGCGGAAGGGGTAGTCCATAGCAGAATCGAGCTCGGAGCCCTGCAGGTAGCGGCGCAAATGACCGTAGCTGACC
>CAKUEZ010000206.1 GCA_934646965.1 uncultured Collinsella sp.
GCTCGGCCGACATGGTCTATCTGCCCGACGAGGGCGAGGCGCTCGTCGCCGGCGGCGGCGCCATCTACCTCAACATGGGCACGCTCTTCCCCATCTACGAGGAGACGATCCCCCGCGCGGCCAAGGCAGCCCACGACGCCGGCAAGCCCTGGGTGCTCGACCCGGTGGGTCTGGGCATCGGCAGCCTGCGTACCCAACTGGTAGGCGAGCTCAAGCAATACAAGCCCGCCATCGTACGTGGCAACGCCTCCGAGATCATCGCGCTCGCCGGCCTGTGGGGTCTTGAGGGCGAGGCGGCAGATCTGAGCCGTGTACGCGGTGTCGACACCACCGATACGGTTGACGCCGCCCGCGATGCCGCCGTGGCGCTCGCCCGCTACACCGGTGGCGCCGTGGTGGTCTCGGGCGAGGTCGACCTGATCACCGACGGCACGACCGTGGCAAAGTCCCACGGCGGCAGCCCACTCATGTCCAAGATCACCGGCTGCGGCTGCTCGCAGGGCGGCGTGCTGGCCGTATATGCCTGCGCCGCCGATCCGTTTACGGCAGCCGTCTGCGGCACCGCCGTCTACAACGTTGCCGGCACGCGTGCCGCCGCCGTCGCCGATGCCCCGGCGAGCTTTAAGGTCGCCTTTATCGACGAGCTCTACCGCGCAACTGCCCAGGACATCGCCGACAACCAGCTCGAGCTCGAGGAGGCATAGGGCCATGTCCGAGTCCGCAGCCAATACCGGCATGAACACGCTGGTCGCGGTGGCCATTGCCCCATGCGGTACGGGCGACGAGCTCTCCGCCGAGGTCGCCGAGGTCGTGCGCGTCATTCGCGAGAGCGGCCTTCCCAACCGCACCAGCTCGATGTTCACCGAGATCGAAGGCGACTGGGACGAGGTCATGCGGGTCGTGCGCGACGCCACCTTTGTCCTGGCAAACAAGGGCATCCGCACCGAAGTTGTGCTCAAGGCAGATATTCGTCCCGGGTTTACCGACACCATGAACGGCAAGCTCGAGCGCATGGAAGCGCAAATCAAAAAGCAGGAGGAAGCATAATGAGCATCCGCGACAACCTTGATATCTCGGCCTACCTGGTGCTCGGCCCCGAAAACACCCTCGGTCGCCCTGTGGGCGACGTGGTGGCACAAGCACTTGACGCCGGTTTTACCTGCATCCAGGTGCGCTCTAAGGTGGCAAGTGCGCGCGAGATTATCGCGCTGACGGATGACGCCGCGCAGGCCATCGCCCGCGCCGGTAAGACCGGCCAGGTCGCCCTGCTCATCGATGACCGTCTGGACTGCGTGCTCGCCGCGCGCGAACAGGGCATTGCCGTCGACGGCGTGCACGTGGGCCAGAGCGACATCCCTGTCGAAGTCTGCCGCAAGCTGCTGGGCCCCGACGCCATCGTGGGCCTTTCGGCCCGTTGCGAGGAAATGCTCGAGTACGTCAAAACTGCCGACATGAGCCTGGTCGATTACTTGGGCATCGGTCCGCTCCACGAGACCGAGACCAAGCGCGATTGCGGACGCGCCGCCGACGGCTCCATCATCACCAAGAGCTTTGAGGACTTGGCCGCGCTCCATGCAGCGAGCCCCGTGCCCATCGTGGTGGGCGGCGGCGTTAAGACGGCCGACCTGCCGCAGCTCAAGGCCACCGGCGTCGACGGCTTCTTTGTGGTGAGTGCCGTCTGCAGCGCAAACGACCCCTACGCTGCGGCCAAGGAGCTCGTCGACAC
>CAKUEZ010000207.1 GCA_934646965.1 uncultured Collinsella sp.
AATTCAAAAGGTCTGATGAATTGGAGGAAAGATGTCAGACCCAACGTTTATGGCAGACCCCACCAGGCTCGTCATCGCCGCCATCGTGGGCATCGCGCTGCTGCTTGCGCTCATCATTAGGTTCAAGCTGCACCCCGTGCTGTCGATGATGGTTTCGGCGCTCGCGATCGGCATCGGTGCCGGCATGCCGCTCGACCTGGTGGCCGATACCGTCACCAAGGGCGTGGGCACCACGCTGCAAAACATCGCACTGCTCATTGGCTTGGGCTCGATGTTCGGCCAGATCCTGGAGGAGAGCGGCGGCGCCAAGAAGATCGCCCAGACCTTCATCGACACCTTTGGCCAGGGTCACTCCAGTTGGGCGCTGGGCATCACCGGCCTGGTCATCGGCACCACGGTATTCTTCGAGGCTGGCGTGGTCGTTTTGATCCCGCTCGCGTTTAGCGTGGCATCGCAGACCAAAAAGTCGACCCTCTACTATGGCATCGCCCTGCTCGCGGGACTGGCGGCCGGCTATGCGTTCGTGCCGCCTTCGGCCGGTTCGGTTCTCGTCGCCGGTACGCTCGGCGTCGACCTGGGCACCATGATTCTCGTCGGCATCCCCACCGCCTTTATCGCCATGGCTGTCGCCGGTGTCGTCTGGGGCCGCAACGTGGGTGGCCGCATCTTCACGGACGTCCCCGAGCACTTCACCTCCGCCGAGGGCGCGAGCGACGACAAGGAGCTTCCCTCCTTTGGCATGGTGCTCGCGATCGTGCTCACGCCGCTTTGCCTGATTCTGCTGGGCACGCTGTCCTCGTACATTCCCATGCCCGAGCAGGTCGCCTCGATCCTCGCCTTTCTGGGCAAGCCGTTCGTCGCGCTCACCATCGCCACGCTTGTTGCCATGTACCTGCTGGGCGCTCGCCGCGGCTACACCGGCGCCGAGCTCAAGGCCCTGCTCGACCGTTCGCTCAAGCCCGTCGGCATGATCTTGCTGGTCATCGCCTGCGGAGGCGTCATCCGCTGGATGCTGCAGGACTGCGGTCTGGGCCAGGTTATCGGCCCCGTGCTCGAGAGCTGCCCGCTGCCCCTCGTGGTCGTCGGCTTCCTCATCGCCGCGCTCGTCCGTGCTTCGGTCGGTAGCTCCATCGTGTCCATGACCATGGCTTCGGGCATTATGGCCGCCATGCCTGCGGTCGCTGGTGCCTCGGTGCTCATGCGCGCCGCCATCTGCCTTGCCATCTGCGGTGGCGCCACGGCACTCTCGCACGTCAACGATGCCGGCTTCTGGATGTGCTCTTCGTTCCTCGAGATCGACGAGAAGACCACCCTCAAGTCCTGGACCATCATGGAGACGATCATCGGTCTTTCGGGCCTCGCCTGCGCCCTGGTGATCTCGTTCTTCGCCTAATCGCAAGCCAGCGCTTCACATCAGCACGTCACATCAATCGATACCAAACCAAGTAAGCCTTAAACCAAAGGAGTACACCATGGACGAGAAGACCAAAGAGCAGATTCAGCAGGAGGCCGCCGATTTGGTCGCCAAGCTGCAGCCGCGTTCCGGTAAGTTCCGCACCATCAGCCCCGAGATGGACCCGCTGCGTCTGGGTTCTGGCTGGACCATCGAGGACCTGGACAAGCCGCAGGTCATCATCGAGTCGACCTTTGGCGATTCGCACCC
>CAKUEZ010000208.1 GCA_934646965.1 uncultured Collinsella sp.
TACAGTCCTGCTCACGACGGAGGCCACATTAAGTGGCCTCCTGTTCGTGCGGAACTCGCGATAAACCTAAGCCGGTGCCCCGACCGACGGGACTGCACGGCACTTTGTAGAAAGCGGCTCTCTTTTCGGAACTGGGCTGATGGTTTCTAAATGATGGGGCCCATGGCTGATATGGGACGGAGGGATTCCGCGTCCGCCTGCCGGCGGCCGCGTGCCGCTGCGTCGCTTCGCTCCTTGCGTGCTGCGCTGGAAAACGCTTCGCGTTTCCTCAGCTCCGCACCCTTGCGGGTTCGAATCCCTCCGCTTGCCTACGAAAAAGCGCTCCGGGTCCATAAGGGCCTGGAGCGCTATGTTCTTAGGGGCTGGGACGGAGGGATTCGAACCCCCAACAGCCGGCACCAAAAACCGGAGTTCTACCGTTGAACTACGTCCCAATGGGTACTGTTGCTCAAAAGCAACTCGTCTAGTTTACCTAATCTGCAAGGGCATCGCAAACACCATCGAGCAGGCGTACTGCGAGCGTTTGGGCGTCGCTTGCCGTGAAGGTGCCGTTGTAGCGTGTCATGCCCGTGAGCTCAATGCGGATGCGAGCGGGCTTTTGCTGCGCGGCGACATTGGCGGTGCGGATGCGCTGAGCCAGATTGTGGCACTCGGCAAGGGCGATCGTGGCGCGCGGTGCGGCGTCGGCGGGCAGCTCGTCGCTTGCAATCTCGAGCACCAGATCCACGTCGGTTGGAACCTCGGAATCGCAGAGCATCATGCCGCTATTGTCGGTCGTCGCCGTGGCGATGTTCCACATGCGCGATGCAACGCTGCGTGCGATGGGATCCTCGCCGATGACGGCGATCTGGAAGCGCTCGAGCACGTTGGCGGCGCGGGCAAAACCGATGCGCGATTCTGCCTCGGTGACTGAAGGCTTGCCCTCCCACACGTGATGTAGGCGGTTGATGTAGGCGTAGGTATCTTGGAAGGCCATGCCGTCGGCAAACAGGCCGACGTTTTCCTGGAACTGCTGCAGGGCTGCCTCGGTGTGCGGGCCAAAGTAGCCGTCGTCCTCGCCGCAGGCAAAGCCCAGCACGTTCAGAGCGCGCTGCAGGGCTTGCACATCGGCGCCATGGAAGTTAGGCATGCGCAGGTAGAGGGTACGGTCGCCCAGCTTGTACGAAGCGTCGACCAGGGCGCTCCAGCAGGGGATGTCAACGGCGTGACCGGCGGCAAGACCGCTGTCGAGCCTAAAGGTGCCAACGGCCTGCTCGGTGGTGGTGCCAAAGCGCTTGTCGGCGACCTCGGCGGCATCGATTGTGTAGCCGAGCTGCAGGAGACGGGACTGAACGTCCTCGACGGCTGCTCCCTGCATGCCCGTTGTAATAGGTTCCATGAACGAACCCCTTTCGGCGTACCATTCGTACTATTTGAGCGTCTGTCGGATAGACAACGCAAAGGGATGCATAAACATGCACTCAATAGTGTAGCAAGTTGTGCCTAAATACGCTGCCGACAGGTTTTATAACCCCCGCTAGTTGAGGCGCTCCACAAAGAAATCTGCCATGGAGAGGAACAGCTCGCGCGCGTGCGGGTCGAGC